>JAEWPL010000214.1 GCA_023460615.1 Pseudomonadota bacterium
TTCTCTTGATTCCTTGATTAGATCAAACATATCACCAGTGCTAGATGTAAAAACACCATCCATTAGTGCTAGTCTAACTTCTTTGTTGGGAATATATATAATTTTTTTTGCTTGATTATAGGCTAGATAACCTAAATGTATTAGGTAGGTAAAAGCGGCATCTTTATTTGTAATTGATGTTAAATCGTTTTTAAACTTTGAAAAGTTGATGCCTGCAATAAAGTTGCTATTAACTAATTTTAATAGTTCATCTTTAACACCATCAATATTAGCGTTAATTATGTCTGTGACAGAATCAAAAGCACCAGTATTCACCCAAAAAGATTCAAAGTTCTCAGCATCAATTAACTCACATATAGAGTTTGGATTTACCATATGGTATTTACCAAACGTATAGCCATCATACCAATCACAAGCTTCATCGAATGAAAAACCATATTCTTCACATAGAGATTTGGTTTCTTCAAGTGTAAAACCATAATATGGTGCTAATTTTCGGGGTGAGGTTACGGTAGATTCTTTAAAGTTATTTAGCGCAGACTCAGAGTTATATCTTTTAATAGGAAGAATTCCTGTAATATATGCAAGGCTTATGTATTTTTTTGAGGTAAACTCTCCTTTAAAAATGCCTCTTAAAAAATCAATATAATCTTTCTCTAATTTTGAGTCATGACTATGTTCTCTAAAAATTGCATCCCATTCATCAATGATAAAGATGAACATTTGCCCAAAGTCTGTATAAAGCTTATCAAGCGCTGATGCTAATTGACGATTGTCAAAGTGAATATTAAATTCTTTTTCAAGCTCTTGTAAAATTCCTTCGCTTATTGAGTTAATAACACCATCTACACCTGTTTGACATTTTGCAATCTCAGCTTGCACATCAAAGCAGATAACGTTGTGCTTGTTTAAATGCTCTTTATAGCTAGGATCTTTGGCAATATTTAAATTGTCAAATAAAGCTTTAGAATCACAGCCTTTAGAATAATAAGCTGTCATAAGCGATGTCATCATGGATTTACCAAAACGGCGAGGACGAGATACGCATATGCATTTGCCTTTAGTACATATACTTTTATTAAAAATAGATACCGCTGCTGATTTATCAACAAAAATGCCCGTTAAATTTTCTTTTAGTTGCGCATTTCCAGGATTTAAGTAAGTACCCATAAACATCTCTTAAATGTAAGTTTATTACTGACAAAAAATAAGCTTTAGAAAGCTATAAATTAGATTTTTATTTATTCTGTGTACTATCTTAACATTAACGACAATAAATTTCTTTATTTGAAATCAAGCAAATCAAACTCATTTTTGTCTTTTGTAGATGGAATGTTTAACGTAAATAAATGTAATAGTAGATTATTGTTTTATTATTTGTTGAATAATAGGTTTATTAACCTTAATTAAAGAATTGTAAAAATTCCGATAACAATGCTTGTTTAGTGACTTAATAAACCCACTTAATGAATATATAAAAAATTTTGCCCTTAAAACCTATCTACAAAGCCATTTTTTGAAGATTTTATTAAAAATGAGAACTATTCGCATATTAAGACAATTGAACAATTAATTTCTTTCGCTATAATTTGCTTGCTTTATTGAGCGCAACTGTAGTGAAAATCCAAATGCATCGCTACAGAGTTTTACAGATTAAAGATGTCTGTTTAATTTAATTAGGAGTAAACATGAAAGAGCAATGGCGCGGATTTACCGGCACTCACTGGGTTGATGATGTAAACGTACGTGACTTCATTCAACACAACTATACACCTTATGATGGCGATGAGTCATTCTTAGCAGAGCCAACAGTTGCAACTAACACTCTATGGGGTAAACTACAAGAGTTACAACACCAAGAGCGTGCTAAGGGCGGCGTTTTAGATATGGAAACAGAAATTGTTTCTGGTATCACAGCTTACGGTCCAGCTTACATTGGTGAAGATACTAAAGATCTTGAGAAAGTTGTAGGTTTACAAACTGATAAGCCATTAAAGCGTGCTTTCATGCCTTATGGTGGTATCAAGATGGCTCAAGAAGCTTGCACCACTTACGGTTACACTCCTAATCCAAAATTTGACCAAATTTTCAATGAGTATCACAAGACCCACAACCAAGGCGTTTTTGATGCTTATACTCCAGAAATGAGACTTGCTCGTAAGAACAAGATCATCACTGGTCTTCCTGATACTTACGGCCGTGGTCGTATCGTTGGTGACTACCGTCGTGTAGCTTTATACGGTATCGATTTCTTAGTAGCACAAAAGAAGGCTGATTTAGCAAACTGCGGTTGTGGCACCATGACTGATGACATCATCCGTCAGCGTGAAGAGTTAGCAGATCAAATCAAAGCTTTAAATGCTATGAAAGTTATGGCAGCAAGCTATGGTTATGATATTTCTCAGCCAGCTAACAACGCTCGTGAAGCTGTTCAGTGGTTATACTTTGGCTACTTAGCTGCTATCAAGACTCAAAACGGCGCTGCTATGTCAGTAGGTCGTGTATCTACTTTCTTAGATATTTATATCAACCGTGATTTACAAGAAGGTACTTTAACTGAGGCTGAGGCTCAAGAGTTAATTGACCATTTAGTAATGAAGTTACGTATGGTTAAGTTTGCTCGTATTCCTTCATATAACCAATTATTCTCAGGTGACCCAGTATGGGCAACACTTGAGGTTGCAGGTTTAGGTATCGACGGTCGTTCACAAGTTACTAAGACTTGTTACCGTTTCTTACACACCTTAGAGAACATGGGTCCATCACCAGAGCCTAATTTAACTGTTTTATACTCTTCAAGATTACCAGAGAACTTCAAGAAGTATGCAGCTAAGATCTCTATTGATACCTCATCAATCCAGTACGAGAACGACGATGTAATGCGTGCTGAGTGGGGCGACGATTACTCAATCTGCTGCTGCGTATCTGCAACTCAAACAGGTAAAGAGATGCAATTCTTCGGTGCTCGTGCAAACTTAGCTAAGGCACTTCTATACGCAATGAACGGCGGTATCGACGTTAAGACTCGTATGCAAGTTGGTCCTAAGTTACCAAAGATCACTTCAGAGTACTTAAACTACGACGAGTTAATGGCTAACTACGACATCGTTCTAGAGTGGCTTGCTGATCTATACGTTAACGTATTGAACCTAATTCAATACATGCACGACAAGTACTACTACGAAGCTGCTGAGATGGCTTTAATCGATACTGACGTACGTCGTACTTTCGCAACAGGTATTGCTGGTTTCTCACACGTTGTAGATTCTATCAGTGCTGTTAAGTACGCTAAAGTTAAGCCAATCCGTGATGAAGACGGCATGGCAATCGACTTCGAAGTTGAAGGTGATTTCCCACGTTATGGTAACGATGATGATCGTGCAGATAAGATTGCTGTATGGTTATTAAAGACCTTCTTAACTAAGTTAAAGAAGCGTCACACTTATCGTAACTCAGAGGCTACAACCTCAATTCTAACCATTACTTCAAACGTTGTTTACGGTAAGGCTACTGGTGCATTACCTGATGGTAGAAAAGCAGGCGAGCCTTTATCACCTGGTGCTAACCCATCATACGGTGCTGAGAAGTCTGGTTTATTAGCATCTCTAAACTCAGTTGCTAAGTTACCATATGAGTATGCTTTAGATGGTATTTCTAATACTCAAACCATCAGCCCTGATGCTTTAGGTCACAACGAAGGCGAGCGTGTAAACAACCTAGTTAACGTAATGGATGGTTACTTCGATCAAGGTGCACACCACTTGAACGTTAACGTATTCGGTACCGAGAAGTTAATTGATGCTATGGAGCACCCAGAGAAGCCAGAGTATGCAAACTTCACTATCCGTGTATCAGGCTACGCTGTTAAGTTCATCGACTTAACTAAAGAGCAACAAATGGACGTAATCTCAAGAACATGTCACAAGACTATGTAATTTAGATTATGTTTTACAAAGAGGGCGCTTATGCGCCCTTTTTTGACGACACAACCTGGAAATTTAAATGACAAATCAAGGTTATATACATTCTTTTGAAACCTTTGGATCAGTAGATGGTCCTGGAGTTCGTTTTATCATTTTTATGCAAGGCTGTCCTATGCGTTGCTTATATTGTCATAATCCAGATACCTGGAAAATGAACGTAGGTGAGCTAAAGACTGTAGATGAGATTGTGACTAAAGCTTTGCGCTACAAAAACTATTGGGGCAAAGAAGGTGGTGTGACTGTAAGTGGTGGCGAAGCCTTATCTCAGATCCAATTTTTAATTTCCTTATTTAAAGCTTTTAAAGCCAAAGGTGTAAATACTTGTCTTGATACCTCTGCAGGACCTTATCGTGATAGTCCTGAATATATCGAAATGTTCGATGAGCTTATGCAATATACAGACTTAGTCTTATTAGATATTAAGCACAGTGATCCTAAAGCACACAAAGAGCTTACAGGTATTTCTAATGAGAATATTTTAGCTTGTGCTAAGCATTTATCTGATTTAAATAAACCTGTGTGGATAAGACATGTACTAGTTCCAGGAATTACTGATAGTAAAGAGCAATTAGAAGGTGTTAAAAAGATCATTGACTCTTTATCTAATGTTAAAAACGTAGAAGTTTTACCATACCATTCTTTAGGTATTCACAAATATGATTCCTTAGGTATTGACTACAAGTTAAGAGATACCCCACATCCAACTCAAGAATCAATTCAAATTGCCTGCAAAATTCTAAATGCAGCGGTTCGAGATTAAGCTTTAAAGCAGCTTTAAGTATTGTAAGGCTGCTTTTTGATTAATTAGTCTATTAAGTTAAATACATATTCAAGATTTGTGAATAATTTTTTATTCTGCTTTAAATATTATATATTTGTTTTATAATTTAGTAATAATGTATACCTGAGGTATTAAAAATGACTAAAATTATTAAACGAGAAACATACTTGTCTAAAATTAGACCATATTATGATTTAGATATTATCAAAGTAATTACCGGTATTAGACGTTCAGGTAAGTCATTTTTACTAAATTCTATTGTTAATGAAGTTAAATCTAAAGGAGTAAATTTAGATCATATTATCTATATTAATTTTGAGGATGTAGATTTTGCTTATATTCAGAATGCAATCGATTTAAATAAGGACATTAAATCAAAAATATTTGATGATGATAAGTATTATATTTTTTTAGATGAAATACAGCATGTTCAAGAGTTTGAAAAAGCTTTAGCTTCCATTAAAGCTACTTGTAATGTCTCATTGTTTGTTACAGGAAGTAATTCAACGTTATTATCAGGAAAGCTTGCTAGCTTGTTGACAGGTAGAACCATCGAATTTGAGGTTTTTCCTTTTTCATATTATGAAGCTGTAGAGTACTTAAAAGTTAATAATACATCCTCAAATACTTTAACAATTGAAAATTACTTAAAGTGTGGTGGATTTCCTTTTACATATCAGTTTGATTCTCAGCAGGAAGTCATAAATTATGTTAAACATTTGTATGAAGGTATTGTAGCTAAAGATATTGCTCATCCTTATTCAAGGATTGATAGGTCACTTTTTAATACTGTTGCGCTGTATATTTTAGCTAATGCTGGAAAGGAATTATCGATTGCTAATATTGTTAATTATTACAATTCGCATAATACGGATAACAAGCTTACAAGACCAATGGTTAAAACTTTTTTAGATAAAATGGTCCAAGCCTATTTGATTTACCCTATTTCACAATATAATTTAAGCGGAAAACAGTCTCTAAATAGCCATCAAAAATACTATGCAACAGATCTTGCTCTAAGAACTATAGGGACAAATACTATTGACTTTGAAGATACATTCTTCCTAGAAAATTTAGTTTGTAACGAACTTAAGTGCAGGGGATATGACGTAAGAACAGGTAAAACATACCGATCTGAAATTGATTTTATTGCCATTTTAAACGGTAAAAAATGCTTTATTCAAGTTTGCTATTACCTTCTAAATGAGCAAACCATTAAAAGAGAATTTGATGCGTTTAATCCAATTAAAGATCATAGTCCAAAATATGTATTATCACTTGATAAAATAGACTTAAGCCACAATGGTATAGCTCATTTAAATATTGAGGACTTCTTGTTGCATAAGGTTGATATCACTTTAACCTAATATCAACCTTACTTTTCCTTAGGCAACAGGGCATAGTAGCATTACTACAGAGCGATTTTTAACTCTTAGCTTTTGACCTGCATGATAACGGGTGGACATAAAGTATAAAGAGACGTCTTTACCTTTATCAAGACCTGTATTGATAAACTGGAACCAGCATTTGTCAAGGTGACCTGGTACACAAGGGATCTCTATGGTTAAATCCTGCCAATAGGCATTTACAAACACATAAGCGTAGACGTCCTGTTTTTGATAGTAATACAAGAAACCTACAGAATGAGACATATCAGACCAGTCTGGCTGGAATGGTTTGCAACCATGCCATTGGATTTTGGCGTTAGTTAGGGTGTTTTGAAGTTTATGGTTAGGTTCACTGTGATGCTTAATTTTACCTAGACGACACAAGGTAATTAAGCTTTTAGTGAATCTAAACATTTCCTCTTGACGCTCATCGCGGTTCCATTTTAGGTAACTTAATTCATTATCTTGACAGTAAGCGTTGTTGTTACCTTTTTGAGTCCTTAAGACCTCATCTCCCATTAAGATCATTGGAGTTCCTAAAGACAGCATGGTAAGCGCCATGAAGTTTTTAGCCATGCGTAATCTTAAGGCATTAAGATTCTTGTCATCACAAGGACCTTCAAAACCGTAGTTGGCGTTATAGTTGTTATTGTTACCATCACAATTGTGCTCACCGTTAGCATCGTTATGCTTGTCTGCATAAGTTACTAAATCATTTAAGGTAAAGCCGTCATGACAAGTAATAAAGTTAATAGACTTTTGAGGATCTACCTGATGCTCATTGTAGATATCAGGTGAGCCTAGAATACGTAAGACAAACTTTTTAACCATAGCGCTATCGCCACGCATAAAAGCTCTTACGTCATCTCTAAATTGACCGTTCCACTCACGCCACTTTGAACCTGAGATAGCACCTAATTGATATAAGCCACCTGCATCCCATGGCTCAGCTATAAGTTTAGCATTTGCAAGTTTAAAATTAGCATCAATAGACAACAAAGTAGAGTTGTCTTTCATAGGTGCACCTAACTTGTCACGAGTTAAGATGGAAGCTAAATCAAATCTAAAGCCATCTACGTGCATCTTCTCATGCCAAAAGATTAGAGAGTCCATGATCATGTTACGCACGACAGGCTGATTAGCATTTAGTGAGTTACCACAACCTGAGAAGTTCTGGTGATAGCCATTATTGATGATGTAATAGCCATTTTTATCAAAACCTTTGTAACAGTAGGTAGGACCAAAATCATCACCTTCAGAGGTATGGTTGTAAACTACATCTAAAATAACCTCAATGCCATTTTTATGTAGGGCTTTTACCATGTCACGGAATTCGTCAAGTGGTCCTGTAATGGTTTTGTCAGAGGAGTAGCTATCCTGTGGCGCAAAGAAAGACATAGGAGAGTAGCCCCAGTAATTCTTCATATTTGGACGGGCATCGTCCTCATCAAATTGATAAACTGGCATCAATTCAACAGCTGTAATACCAAGTTCAACTAAATAAGGGATCTTTTCAATTAAGCC
>JAEWPL010000215.1 GCA_023460615.1 Pseudomonadota bacterium
ACTTTATCGAAAACTTCTTCTAAAGTGTTTTGCTTTAACTCATCTAATAAAACAAAAGATGATTCTGAACTGATTGGAGGCATACCCTTTCTCCACGGTTAAAAATAAATAGTTAAAAATGTTTTGGATGTCTAATGGACATTAAATACAGTTCCTAACCGTTGCCGTGATAGAAGGTTTTGTACAAGATCTTTATCTTTGTAGGAGGCGATGTAAACAGGTCTTTGAATTTGCACTGTAGCTTGTAGTGCACTCTTTACCTTAACAATCATACCACCACTAATGGTACCATCTGCAATTAAGGTGTTTACAAGTGACTCATTAAGCTCAGGAATTAAATTACCATTCTTATCAAGTACACCAGGTACGTCAGAAATGTAATATAAAGGAGCTTTTAATACTCTTGCAATTGCTAAGGCTGCATCATCAGCATTGACATTATAAAGTTTACCTTCATCGTCCATTGCTAAGGATGCGATAACAGGAGTATAACCATTATCAAGTAATAACTCTAAGTACTTAGCATCATTAGGCTCTACTTTGCCAACCATACCAAGATCTTTAGATAACTGCTCAACTTTGATACTCTTGCCATCACTTGCAAGAATTCCTAGTGCATTTAAACCTGATTTAATTGCTAAGGATTGCAAGCTTTTATTGCACATACCAGCTAGAGCTGCGCAAATATAAGGCATTTGCTCTTGAGGGCTAACGCGTAAACCGTCCTTTTTTATCACCTCAAGATTCAAGTCCTTAAATAAGGCATCCACCTCGACTCCACCGCCGTGAACAATTACAAGTTTTTGTCCACAAGCAGCTTTGAACAAGGCTGATAGCTCATCGGTAGCACCTAAAGCTTTGCCACTAAGTTTTACGACTACTGTATTATCTGACATAGCTAGATTAAATCATTGCTTAAGTTAATTAAACACACAAGTAGGTAAAAAATTACCTACTTAATCAATATATTACGCTCAATATAGATTTATACAAGCACTTTAAAACAAACCTTCGGTTTCTTTAAAGCCATAGTATAGATTTAAAACTTGTAGGGCTTGAGCTGAAGCACCCTTTAATAGGTTATCAATACAAGAGCAAACTACGATGTAGCCATCTTTGAAGGCATAGCCAATATCGCAGAATGGAAGGTATTGCACGTCTTGTAATTTAGGCATACCACTCTTTACTCTAACTAAAGGCTTATTGTCATAGACACTATATGCTTTTGCAATTTGCTCTGCGCTTACTCCATCCTTTAATTTGGCATTGATAGTAGCGTGAATACCGCGTTTAAAATTACCTAAATGAGGAGTAAAGATAACTTCTGTACCTAGATGCTCTGCAATCTCAGGTTGATGACGGTGAGTAAATACACCGTAAGCATTTAAGCTAACTTCACAAAAAGAGTTATTAAGTTTTGCCTTACGACCAGCACCTGATACACCAGATACAGCGTTAATAGATGGACGATAATTTAAGTCTAATAAATCATTATCGATAAGAGGTTTTAAAGCTAGCTGTGATGCGGTAGGATAGCAACCTGGCAAAGATACCATCAAAGTGCTTTGTAACTTTTTAACATCTACAAACTCAGCTAAAGCGTAAACAGCTGTTTTAAGTAAATCTTTGTGTTCATGCTCAAAGCCATAAGCTTTAGCAAATACGTCTGTATCTGAAATTCTAAAAGCACCTGATAAATCAAATACTACAACACCTGCTTTTACTAATTCAGGGGCAATATCATGACTTACTTTATGATCAGTTGCTAAGAAAACAGCGTCAGCACAAGCGATAATGTCTTTAGGTGAGGTTAAAGGCTGTAAGGTTTTGTCGCAAATACCATCTAAAAAACCGTATAGCTCAGAGATCTTTTTACCTAAATCTAAGGATTTCTCTGATACAAATAAATTAGTTAACTCTAACTGAGAATGAGCACTAATCATTTTAACTAGTTGAGCGCCTGCATAACCACTAGCGCCCACTACTGCAACTTTAACCATCTTTTGCTCCAACAAATATTTAAAAATATTTTGTTAGTTTACATAAACTTTGCAAAATGTGCGTTAATTATTGCTTTTTCGTTAATTTGCACCAAAAGAAGACTAATAGTGAGCTAGGAAGAGCTCCTGACACTGTTTTGGAAGAACTTTTTTAACTTTTTTGGGTTTTGTAGTGTTCTTTGCTTTAACAGGAGGCAAAAACCAAGACTCAACCTCATAGCCACAGCCATCACCTTTAGGTGGTTGTTTTTGAGCAACACACAAAGGACTATCAAGTGGGCAGGCAAGACGTACATGCATATGACCACGATGACCAAACCAAGGTCTTAGCTTTGATAGCCATGATCTGTCTTGATTTTCATAAAGCTTACACAAGTATCTTTTAATACCAGGTGAGACAAAGATCCTTTCAACTCTAGCATCGGAAGCTGCAAGGTAAATGAGCTTTACTCTGTTTTCATCAAAATTAGAGGTAATTTCGCCTTTAGTAGTTACGATATAGACATCTTTTGGATGAGACAATTCGTAAGCAGTTTTTCTTGGAGTTGCAAAATCAAAAGAAATATCTACATCAAGACCTGATTGATGAGAGCCATGACTTGATTTACTGCCAAAAGAGCCACCATAAGGTTTTGACAAATCACCTATCAAAAGATTAGGTAAATGCTCTTGATGAGCTTTTTTAGCAAGTGTTTTTAGGTAGTCTATAAGCTGTGGATGACCATAATTTCTGCCACCACCAGACCATTGTTGCACTTGATAATTCGAGCCACTATGGATTGGTACGGCACCTTTAATACAGCCATTACCATATTCACCTATTACTTGAGCTTTTGCCAATACAGGCTCAACTATAAAAAAAGCTGCTAAAACTAAAGCAGCCTTTAAAAATTTAAATTTCATTTTCTTTAAATGCTATTGAAAACTAATTAAGCGTTGCAAGAAATTCTGTTTATTTGCTTGCAAACAAACTTCAATACTAATACCTTGAAAGCTAAAACAAATTGGGCTTTTAGAAACATCATTTAGTTGAATGTCCTTAATCACAGATTGTAAGGTATCAAACAGACCTACCATATATTTATAAGCACATTTTTCAATGATCTTCTTTAAAGCAAGTCTTGCCTCTACAAGATCCCTTGGATCATTGTGAGTTCCTGTAGTAGCTAACGTTGCATAATCAAAACCAATAATAAACTGTAACCAAAGCTTAATATCATGATCAAGCCAAATTGGGCAGAACACATCCTGAGCTTCGATATAGAATTCTTTTAGTTTTTTAATGATAAATTCGCAGTTTAAAGCCCTATCTTTACCTTTAGCTTTTATTAAATAATAACGGTATACAGTCTTACCACTACCATTAGTTATCTGACGATAAACCACCGGAGCTCCATCTTTATAAGAGC
>JAEWPL010000216.1 GCA_023460615.1 Pseudomonadota bacterium
GCTTTACAGAAAGATAATTTAAACAACTTTAACAATTTGTTCATCAAAAAATTGCAGTCATATGCTTCAAAAAGACAAAATGTATATGTTATTGATAGAAGAAATGCATTAAGAAATTCTGTTAATAGTTATTTCATAACAAAAAACAATTTTAGTCTATTTGAAGATGCTCACCATAACCATTCTTATGGAGCTATGTTAGTTGGTAACTACATTTTTGATGAAGTTAAAAAACAACTTAAGCAACAACACAAATTACAGGAGCAATAATGCTATCTATTATTATCCCTACCATGCAAAAAGATCTTGAAGTACTAAATAAGTTATTAAATCAGCTTCAAGAGTCTGATAGTGTTGGTGAAATCATCTTAATTGACAATTCGTCAAAAGGCTTTAGTTGTAGCCTATCTAAAGTAAAAGTTTTTGTTCAAAAGGAAAACTTATTTGTAAATCCTGCTTGGAACTTAGGAATTAAGTTAAGTTCAAAGGATATTCCTTACTTTGGAATATTAAATGACGATATTATTTTTCCAAATAATTTATTCAAATCTGTAGATAAATTTTTATCACAAGAAAATCCTGATGTAGGCTTAGTTGGTATTGACTGCGTGGCTAACACTCCTAAAGCACAGTTTGATACATATCCAAATGATACTCAATGTAGTTTTGAGCCAATCAATAAATTGTATGGTTTCTTTGGTTCTGCTTTTTTTGGAAGAAAAGAGAACTACTTTGAAATACCAAATGAGATGAAAGTCTTTTACGGGGATCACTTCTTATTTACCCGTAATCAACAACATCAAAAACAGAACTATGTTATTAAGAATTTAATGGTTAAGCATTTAGAATCCTTAACTTCCCACAGTTCTAAAAAAATCAAAAAGCTATTTAAATCCGATAGAAAGGTTTGCATTAAGCACAATGGTGTAGAGCATCAGCAGTTGTCTTTGTTACAAAGACTATTTTCAATAACCTACTACCACAATCACTATGTATTCTGTTTATTAGGTTTAAAAATGAAATTTAAAGCTGCAAGGAAATAAAAGTCTTATGCCATCTCAATTTAGAAAAGATATCAATGGTTTAAGAGCTGTTGCCGTTTTATTGGTTATTACATTTCATTTTTTATCCTTTAATTCGTTAACAGGAAATTCTGCATTCGACATAAACGGTGGTTATGTCGGCGTAGATATCTTTTTTGTAATCTCAGGTTTTTTAATGACTGCCATTATTTTAAGGGGAGTAAACAACAATAATTTTAAGCTATTAGAGTTTTGGAAAAGACGTGCTAAAAGAATTTGTCCTGCATTATTTACAGCAGTTGCTTTAACTTATCTAATCACCTTTTTGTTATTAGTTAATGTAAAAGATTTTTATGAATTTAACAAAGAGGCGCTACTTGCATTAACCTTTGTTTCTAACTTCAGATTTGCCTTCAGTGATGGATATTTTGATGTTGGAAGCATGAATAAAATTCTGCTACATACTTGGTCCTTATCCGTTGAGTGGCAGTTTTACCTATTCTATCCAATAATTCTCTTAATCATCTCAAAAATACAAAGATCTCTAATAAGGCCTGTTGTTGTAGCTTTATTTGTAATTTCTTTAGCTTTATCTCTTTACTATTCGCAGGACAATAGTTATTTTCTGTTACACACTAGGGCATGGGAATTGCTAGCAGGTGGTATAGTTTTTCTTTTTCCTTTAAACAAGCTACAGCTATTAAGTTATAAAAAGAAACTATTAATAGAAATACTAGGTCTCATCCTAATTGTGTCAATTCTCTTTAGAGCTGACTCTAAAATCTGGTCAACCCTTGTGGTTTTACCTTCAGTTCTTGGAGCTATGCTTATTATTGCAACTAATAATGAAAAGAGCATTCTTTCAAACAAACTAATGCAATATTTAGGTAAACTATCCTATTCTTTATATATCTACCATTGGATAGTCTTAAGCATTTTCTCAAGAATTAACCTCATAAATAATACACTTGTATGCCTAATTGTAATAGGAATAGTTGCAATACTCAGTTACCATTTTATTGAAAAAAAGAGAAGTTATGCTTGGAAATTCTTAATTGTATATGCGCTTTTAATAGCACTGGTGCAAATTACCATTAACCACCATGGATTTAAATCAAGATATCATATTGAGATACCTTTTGGAGCTGGAGTTCTTCCTATTCCAATAGAAGATATAATTCCTTGTTTTAATAATCCGTTTCAAAAAACACAAATTTTACTTTTAGGCGATTCTCATGCTAAGCATTTTGTAGATTATTTCACTCAAAATAATGTAAAAATTCAAATTATTTCTAATAACGGTACTTACTGTTATTCTCTTGATAAATGCATTGGTTCTAAGAAGTACTTTATTGATCCAATAACCAAGCAATATGGTTCTCTTGTAAATTACTTAAACTTAATTGACAACACCATTGCTGTGCAAGAAAAGACAGTACCTATTATAATTTCTCACAGATGGTATCAGCATTTTAAAGACAATTATCAAAATCTTGAACAATATCTAAATGCGGGTATTGGTAAGTTTATTAGTAAGTATTCTGACAGACAATTTATTGTGGTTGGAAGTTTATTTGGCGTAGAAGCTATCGATAACATTACTCAATGTTATATGATAAAAGAGTACAACAAATATCTACCAACAGCCTTGATAGATAACTTAAATTGCCAGCAGAAAAACATACTGTTTGACGATAAGTTTAGAAAAATAAACAATCATCTAAAAGCTTTTACGTTACAGTATCCTAATGTAAGCTTTATTGATCCAAATCCTGCTATCTGTAATAACTATTACTGTAGGTTATTTGATGACAAGGGGAATCCTCTGTTTTCAGACGATAACCACTTGTCTATTTATGGTGCTAATTTCATTGGCAGCAAGATCTTTGAGACTTTGGTAAATTCAATTAAAACCAACAAGGTTAACCTTAATGAAACTACTAATTAAAATCTATACTAGGTTATTTAGCATTTTGACCATCTTAAAGTTTAAACTTTTATATGGCTCAAAATTCAAGTGCTCTTTAAGTGCTAGGGTATGTCCATCTTTAAAAGTAACCATCAGAAAAAAGGGCAAACTTATTATTGGTAAAAAGGTTTCTTTAAGAGATTACATCACCTTAAATGTAACTGGTGGCACTTTAACTTTAGAAGATCAAGTATTTATCAATGACTTTTCAAGCTTAAACTGCAGAGAGAGTATTTTAATTAAAGAGAATGCTCGCTTAGGTCAGGGGGTAAAGGTTTATGATAGTGATCATGATTACAAAAAGGATATTGTAGATTCGTATCTTAATTCTCCAGTACAAATTGGTAGATACTCTTGGATTGGTTCTGATGCCATTATACTAAGAGGCTCTATTATAGGAGATAACAGTGTTGTAGGTGCGGGGGCTGTGGTAAAAACAAATGTTCCTGACAATACATTATATGTAAACAAAAGAACCGATAAATACATAACCATCAACAGAACTGAATAAGTAGGTACATCATGCAATCACTGTCAGTAATTTATCTATGTAAAAATGCAGATGAGTATTTTTCAAAATCAATTGCTCAAGCAGCTAAAATCGCTGATGAAATCGTCATTTATACAGGCTCACAAGAGGACGCTCAATTAAAAGAATTAGCTTTACAATATAAAGCTAATTTAGTAATTGATCCTAATTGGGAAGGTTACGGCAAACAAAGACAAATGGCACAAGCTAAAGCTACTTGCAAATTCTGTTTATGGATTGATTCAGATGAAATTCTTACCGATAAACTGATAGCTGAAATCAAAAAATTCATTGAAACTGCAAAAGAAAACGATATTCTTGCTATTCCAAGACTTAATCATTTTTTAGGACAAAAGGTAAAACATTGTGGCTTTTACCCAGATTACGTACTAAGACTTCACCATAATAGCTACACCACCTATGATGCAGCTTTTGTGCATGAAAAACTAATTGAAAAGGCTGATACAAATATCATTCACGCAAAGGAGCCTTTTTTACATTACACTCACAATACTATTGATGCTTACTACAATAAGCAATTGTATTACACCACTTTATGGGCTAAAAACTATTACCATAAAAAGCATAAAGTCTGCTCAATCTTTGCACCATTCTATAAAGCAGCATTTACTTTTATCAAAAAGTATTTCTTACAGCTAGGCTTTTTAGATGGAAGAATTGGTGTAATTGTAAGTGCAACTTCAGCTCAATATACCTTCACAAAATACCTAATCTTATATTCTTATAGATATCAAAAGAATGATAAAATCTAAAGCATAGATTCAATTAAGCTCATTATGCACATGTGCATGATGTGCATATCTTTAAATTCGATTTGAAACGATAATTTAACGTAACGAAAAGTATTATTTACTTAACTTAGACAAAACTTTTAAAAGTAAGGTTTTCAATGATCATTTGTCATGTAGATTTAGAAAAAGGCTTCCGTGGTGGTGAGAGACAAGCTTCAATACTAATAAAAGAATTGTCAAAAGACAGTTCAATTTCACAATACTTAGTATGTAGAGCTCAAAGCCCATTAAGAGATTTTCTAAAAGATACTCCAAATCTTACTTTTATTACCGCCAAAAGCCCTTTGCAAGGTCATTTTAAGCTACTTAAAAAAGCTGATATCTTACATTGTCATGATGGACGTGGTGCACAATGGTGTGGGGTTCATCAC
>JAEWPL010000217.1 GCA_023460615.1 Pseudomonadota bacterium
GGTCCAAGATCGCGCTCTATAAATTCTCTAACCTCACGACCACGCTCGCCAATCAGAGCAAGCACGCAGACATCAGCATTTGTTCCCTTGATAATTGATGATAAAAGGGTTGATTTACCACCACCTGCAGCAGCAAATATTCCGAGTCTCTGCCCCTGTCCACAAGTAATAAGTCCATCAAGAACACGTAAACCTAGGCTTATAGGTTTAGTGATGAGCTTTCTTTTCATTGCAGGAGGAGGATCTGCATAAATAGGATAGAAAGAATGGGTTTTCAATGCCGGACCACCATCGGCAACATCCCCAACTCCAGATATTACTCGGCCTAAAAGTTCATCTCCTACAGGTACTGACAGGACATGACCTGAAGGTATAACTTCTGTGTGAAATGATATTCCTTCAAGATCTCCTAATGGTGTAAGAAGCGCTGAATTCTTTATAAAGCCCACAACTTCAGCTCTTAAGGAAGTTGTCTCACCAGGATTTCTTAAATAGCACAGCTCACCAATCTTCACACCAGGAACGGAAGCTTTAACAATTGTTCCAATAACCTGTTCTACACGGCCTCTAATTTCAAGAGTTGAAACCTCTGAAACAGCATTTAGAAGCATCTTTCCTATGTATTCAAGTGCCATATTAAAATCCTATTTCTGCTCATTTACTCTTGACGACAGAGCTTTTGAAAGGATCCTAAGCTGTGAGTTTAGGCCAGCCTCTACCACTCCTAATTGAGTTTCGATGACACAGTCAGACTGTCTTAAATTTGGATCTCCTATAACCTCTATATAGCCACTGCGCCCATCAGGAGACAGGATATAAGCCTTGAGATCATTTCTTACATATGGTTCATCAAGAAGGCTCACCCTTATCACAACCCTCTTTTCACCACGAACTGCGTTCAGACCTTTTCTAACAATTCGAATTATTCGTTCATCCTGAGGAATTTCACCGATAATCTTACTTACTGATTGAACCACAACATCCACAAGCTGACGTTCAAGACCTTCAAGAGAATCTACAGAGCTTAATACAGTCTCCATTATTTTAAATGTATACTCTGCCTTTCCTTCTTCCTGCCCCTGCAAAAGCCCTTCCTCAAAACGCTTCTGATAATCAATTTTCGCCTGTTCTTTAATCTTTGCTGCTTCTTTTTGTGAAGCATCAATAATCTCACTTGCCTGGATCAGTTTTTCAAGATCATGCTTTTTGATAACTCTGATACCATCGGCAACTTTCCATTTGCTGTGGTCTAACTTAAATAATCTTTCCATTTTTCATCGATCTCATTTATCAGAATTATGGTTATAAGCTTATTGAATCTTACTGGATTTATATGAACATCTTTTATTGAAGTATCTGGAGATAAACTGTTTATCATTTTTTTAATAAACACAGCTGTCGGATTTTTACAAAATTCATCAAGATAAAGATTTATTAGTGCAGCACCTCTCCTTATGCAAGCCTCAGACAGATCAAATGAAGAAAAGAACTCTGTCATAAGAGATTTTTCTAGAAGAAATCTGCCAAGAGTCATTACAAATTCGTATACACCACTATCTAGGCTTTCAATAATTGAATGTCGTTCGTTTTTCAAAACTCTTGATGACAGATAAGGTGTGTATGAGCAGGCTCCGATATACAGACACAAGGTTCTTATTTCATTAGTGTCTGAAAAGGCTATTCTTAAAAAAGGATCTTCAAAGCTATGAAAATCTGATTTCTTTTTTTTAAATATATACAGTGAAGGATTAAGTTCTTTTAATCTGTTCTCAACTTCATTTTCAGATTTTGTTTCCATACTGTCAGCAAACAAATTAGCATCACGATTAAAGGCAACTATTTTTGAAAATAGCTGCCTGTTAGAAATTATTCGTAATGCTGTAGTCCTGTCCACTGTCATTTTCCTTCATTAGATTTTTTTATCTTCTGATAGTAAATGTATCCATATACAGATCCGACTGCACAAAGAGCAGATGATATAATCACAATCAGATATACCCACCAGAATGAGTACCATTGATTTGATCTTACTTTTGGTGATATCACCTGTTCTGTACTCTGCTCAAGCATCACGGATACTCTGTCAAAATTCAGACCAGGAACGGCTCTTGCAACAGTATCTTTTATCCCGCTTACCATATTAACGACAGGAGAATTTCTGATATGTCTAATAAAAACCGCAGCTGATGGTGGAGTAGTAAGTCCAGATGATTGTTCATGATGAACTAGTACGATATGCACTCTTGAATCTAGCACACCATCAATTTTTGAAAAGGTTTCAGAAAGTTCCTGAGATATTGCAAAGGCAAGTCGAGACTGCTCCTCTGTCTGTGATGAAATCATCCCCTGCCCTGAGAACACAGTTCCCAGGTTTGCATAAGCTGTTCGAGGAAGAGACTGCTCTTTTATTATCTCTAGAGATCTTAAGAGATCTTCCTTTTCAACAGTTATCTTGAAACCTTTCTTTCCTGCATTCTCTTTCTTTGCATCTACTCCACGCACAAGCAGAGTTTGCAGCATCTCATTTGCATCACTTTCAGAAAGATTAGAATACAAATCCTCCCTACAGGATGTAAGCAATAATACTGTTGCAAATGCAATTAAACACAGTCTGAATGACCTTAACATTTTATACCTCAAGAGAAAGTGCATTATTTGCAAGTGACTTAGCTGTAACATTATCAGGAATTGTCGAAGCTATTCTTTTTGCTTCATCAGGATTTTTCTGTAACATTAAAGAAAGTACCAATACCGCACTCGCCTCATAAAATGAAGGATCACATTCTATAACCTTTTGTAAAATCTCATCACCCTGTGTGAATTCATCTACTACTATATGTGAAAATGCAAGACCTGTAAGTGCTCCTGACTGACCTGGAATTGCTGCCAGAATACCATTAAAAATAACTCTTGACTGAGCAACCATTCCTTTGGCACTGGCAACAAAGCCAATGGAGATTAAAGATCCTAACTGTTCTTTAGTGATTATTGACATAAAACATCCTTATCCTACTTTCTGAGATATAGACTTTACCGTATCACAAATAGTTTTCGTGATATTTGAGGTCAGCTCTATCATAGAATTGTAGGTTCCAATCTCAAACTGCATATTAATCAGTGCTGTCTGTTTATCTTCACTGGACAAAGATGAGATTTTTGTCATCTCTGTTTTGATTTTATCAGCCTGAGATGAAATACTGTTAAAGCCTTGAGATAAGGCATCATAAACACCGAGACTACTCATAGCCTACTCCTTGTCCTGCATGGACTTTACTACATCACCTGCAGTCTGAGCTGATAGATACAGACCACGATATGCTTCCATCATAGAAGGTTCGACGCCTGCATCCATCTGACGCTTCAACTGCTGCTCAATATTAAAAAACTCTTCTGTAAGATCCTTGTAAATCTGTGGATTAGGATTGTTTAAAAGTTCAAATAAATCTATATCGTTACTTAAGCTCATATTCTTCCTTTACTCCATTCTTTTCAAATAAAAGGCTTTTACTATCAATTCGCACGAGAGTTGAACCATCAGGTAGCAATCCACCTTCAAATATCTTGTCACCATTTTTCATGGTAATAAACTTCATAGGATCCATAGTGACACCAGAAATATCGTCTTTTGGATCTTTACTTACACTTACAAGTTCATCTTCGCCAGAATTATTTTGGGTATTTTTTCCCATGGACAGTAGTTCAATTTCACCTTCAGACAGTGTTGAAATATCTATAAAGTGAACGTCTCCACCAACCATTTCACTGCTTTTCTTTTTAGTCTGCAAAAATGAAACACTCTGCTCTCTTGTAAATCTACCCTCATATACTATTTCACCATCCTTAAAATAGTATTTAACCTGATAGTCACCACTTCCTGCTTTATCAAGTATAGTTCTCATCTCATCCTTATAGATAAAATGAGGTTCAATTTTTACAGACTTTGGAAGATTAGCTAAAACCTTTTGAGTTACCTCATTTGAAAGGTAAGGATCTCTTATATAGCCGTATAATCTGAACACGCCGTCATCAAATACAGGTGTAACATGAATAGCATAGGGTTTAAAAGCATTTCTTACAGACTGAGCAATAAACGAAATCTTGTCAACCAAAACTAGCATGCTATGTGAACTGTCAGGAAGTATTTGTTCAAGTTTTTCTAAGGCTTCATCATCTTCAACAAGACCTGAAATAACGTACATCTCGTTTTTATATTCAGCTTTAACTAATGTAAAACCGTTATCAGACAGACTTTTTCTGATATTTAGCAGTTCTTGTTTTTCAGTTGAATCTGTTAAAGACTGTCCGAAAATAAGCATACCAAGAAGGATAAGAGCAACAAGAAAAGTTCCAATAACGACAGCAATTTTAATTGGAGTAACTTTTTTCTTTTCTATGGTTTCTGTTTCTGAAATATTTCCATTATTTTCATCTGTATCTATTTCATTAGATGAAGATTCAGATTCGTTTATTTCAGAATTATCTCTATCCGATAATTTATCCTCAGCTAATTCCAAAGAGGAATCTATCAGAAGATCTTTTGCTGTTATCAAAGGCCAGTCACTGTCATCTAATCTGTAAGTAACAGCTGTCATTCCAAGAAGCAGTATGGCACCTGCTTTTAAATTTTCTGTTTCTGTGAGCTTTTTTTTGTCAATAAAAATATTTCCAGCAACAGCACTGACAAGAACGTCAAGCTGCTCTGTTATCTTAATTTCAACTGCAACCTCTTCTTTCAAGTGCTCTTCAGATAGAATATCGCAACTGTCAGTATTACCAAGAGTATATGAACCTATAGGTAATCTGATAACAGATCCTATATTATCTCCTGATAAAAATCTGAACTCTAGCTGTGACATAGTTCTACCCTAATTTACCTGTTTGCTCTATTTGAACTGCACCCAGATGTATTGTCAGCTTTCTTTTTTATTCTCGGTGCATAATTAGCCTGCATTGCAGTTTTTTCAAATTCATCAAGCTCTAGCTCCTTTGGAACATTATTATCATCCAGTTCTAAAATTCTAGGAGTGATCATTAAGAGGCGCTCTCTCCTGTATGAAGTATCAGTATCTGATCCAAACAGAGATCCTACTAGCGGTGCATTTTTAAGACCTGGGATACCTGTATTTACATTTGACTTATTTTCAACATAATATCCGCCTAAAAGAAGGCTCTGCCCCTGTTTTACAATAGCCTGAGTATTAATCCTTGTCTGTTTTACAGTTGGTACATTTCCTTCAGTAACTCTAAGATTTCCATCTGTATCCTGATTTGTCTGAATAGAAATTACCATTTGTATAAACTTATCACCATTTCCATCATCAATAATATGAGGTGTAACTCTAAGAACCGTACCAGATACTATCTGAAACAGATCTGAATCCTGATAACCTTCAACTTTTATGTAACTTGTCGTAGTATCTTCAAGTGTAGCCTCTACATTGTCAAATGTAAGGATTGAAGGTCTGCCAAGAGTCTTTGCCCTATTATCTTCTTCAAGCATATTAATCTGCATCATGAAACTAGAACTGCTTGAGTTGAATACAGTGGAAAATATTCCACCTCCATTACCATTTGAAGGCATTACACCACTCAAAGTATTTGTTCCTGATGCACCACCGTACGACCATTTGCCACTTTTTTTTGAAGCATTCCAATCAATACCTAACGAATCTGTTGCGTCAACGTCTATATCAATGATTGCAGCATGTAATTCAACAAGCTTTACAGGAACATCAAGCTCTGAGATTACTTTTTTGTAAAATGGCATACGATATCTGTAATCATTAATGATGACAGCATTTAATCTTGTTGATGCTGTGATGGTTGGAGAAAAACCATCATTTCCTGTAGTAGTGGAATTTGAACTTATAGGTGAAGATAAGGTAGAAGAGTTACCTTTTGCAGAAGAAGCAAGGCCACTTCCCTTAAGACCTGTAAGTTGCTGACTCTTTACGGTAACAGCAATCGATGAATTCTCAGGAGAACTGCCAGAAACCATACGCTGCAAAATAGAGGCAACACCTGGAATAATTACTGTCTTATCAGAATTGTTAAACTCATAGTCATCAGCTTTTGCATGCTTGAGTTTAAATACCTCCATCACAACCTGACGCTCCTGATCTTTATCAAGACGCTGAGCAAGTTCAATTATGGTTTTTACATACTGATCTGGACCATTTACAATTAGCATTCCTGATGCATCAACCCTAATAGGCAGCTCAAAGGCCACTACTCCTGCACTTTTGAGCGACTGAACAAGATTTGAAGGTTCAACAGAGGATGGTCTGAATATAGCCTGGGAGTTTTCTTTATCAGAATAGAAAAAGAGAGTCTTTCCAAGAGAATAGTAACTAACTCCAAAAGCTGTTTTTATGCCGGTAAGAAACTTATTTGGCTGAATCTTATCAAATCTGCCACTTACATTTCCCTTGACCTCATTTGTGCAACTTGAAGAGTATCCTTGAGATGTAGCAAAATCAGAGAGAAGTACACTGATATCCTCTCCTTTTGAATAATGTGAATAAGTGCCTTTAAAGCTTGCAGCATCAGCTGATAAGCCCGCAACGACAAGGACTAACAAACATATCCGCAATATTCTCTTTAACACTTTCACTACCCATTATCAAAGCATCAATCCCATCCCACCAAAAGGGGGAATTGATGAAAATTTTGTTCTTTCATCAGATAGAAGATCTTGAAAACTATCGCAGTCATCAAGAAATATCTGAACTTTTTCAATTAATTGATCTGATTTTAGCTGATCTGTATTAAGTCTTAGCTCCAGTCTTATAAATTTTTTGAATGTAGTCATATAAATTTGGTGATCAATCCAAACCATTGCAACTTTCTTACCTGCAAGTTTAAGAAGATCATTACGTTCATACACCTCATCTGGCAGACTACAAACGTCACATTTAACAACCAGTTCATTTCCTGTGAATGTCTGAAAATGCAGAGGATACCTTTCAAGTTCTATACAAACACCATTATAGAGGGATGCACTGTCTGTAGTGCACTGCCACGATGTTTTCTTTAAGATTGCTAAAAATGCATCCTCTACTTTCATCTGTCACCTCTAGCCTAAAATTTTTCTCATTGTTTCTGCAGAAGTGCTCTGTATGCTGTTGTATGTATCAAGAGATCTTGAAACTGTCTGCATCATACTCTCTGAGAATGACTTTAACTGATCTGCAATAGCATTAAGTCTAGTCTGTTCACTCTGTAATCTTTTTTGAGCAGCATCAGAAACGCCGCTTAGGTACTCACCAGTAGCGCTTGAAATTCCGCCAAGCTTGTCTGTAACTTTACCTACAGCATCTGCCAGTTTTAAAGTCTGTTCATCAACTTTACTTCCTAAACTCATGCCAAACTGTACACATCCACCAATAATAGACACTGAATTTGCAACTATCGAACAGATCAATTTATTAGTTGCATTTGATTCAATTTCTTTAGCTTCCTTTTCAAGTACTTCTGCACTTGCCATCTGAGCCTCATACTGTGCAAGTCTGTTCTCATGAGCCTGCTCAGATAAGGTTTTAGCAATCATGCTTAATATCAGTGCAGCTGCTGATAAACCATTCTCATAAGTTTTTTTTGTTATACTTTTTGCAAATGGAGCATCAAGAACAGGCAGTTCATTTTTTGATGAACCAGTATTTTTAATGCTATCAAGTTCAACAGTTTCCTTAATAGATGATGTTTTATCTGTAGCTACAACATCTTGGCTATTTTCAATACCGTAAGATGAATTTACAGGAATATTATTGTTAACGTTCATGTTCATAGTAATATCTCCTATGCCATCGAAGGTGAAGCTGCAACCAGGTTATGCATAGTTTCATTGCAGTCATCAACCATCTTTTTTACACCATCAGCAACAGACTGTGCCTTTTCAAGAATCTTTTTGATCTGCTCTGTATCGGAGTCATCTGCACCCTTAAGCCTTTGCAAAATAGCCTGAAGTTTCTTAATATCTGCATTTAAATTTTCATAATCATTCTTGTATACAGCACTAACAATACCGCCGGCACCTGATACCACCTGAGTAAAACCAGATGCTGCACTTCCAACTTTTGATGCGGTTAATGAAAGTGAGTTTGCTAAACTAGCTGAAGCCTGAGCGGCACCTACACCAGTCATAATGGCACCGGTAATACCTATAGCAAGGCTTATACCTAATCCGATCCATTTTGCTACAGCTGAGTCCTTATCAATACTTGCAATACCAGCGGCAATCGATACCTTTCCGCCTGATATGGCTGATGCTGCAGAATCCAAGGATGACAGTAACAGAAGACCTGCACCGATACCCATAACAACGTTACCTGTTGATACAGCAGCAACCATTGCTACAGCTCCGACAATAATACCTACTATAGATCCAATTGCCTTGAAGACTCCGACAAGTTTATCCCAGAAGCTTGATTTTTCAGCCTTTTCGACCTGCTCTTTAAGATCATTAACTCTCTGTTCATTTACTGTCTTTCGTCTTTCAGCTCTAGCTTTAATTGCAGTTTTTCCACTATCTAAAGCCATCTCTCTTTCTGCCATATTCATAATGGCTTCCATAGCTTCCTGACTCATATTCATTATCGCAGAGCCTGAAAAAGAAGCTTTTGGTGCATCAAGTTCAGGAAGGCCTGAATCCTTTGTCAGAGAATTTAAAAGCTGAATATCAAGCAGAGACTTACATGATTCTTTAGCTTTAGCTGTAATTGTTTCAAGCAAAGAATCAATCTGAGATATCTGTGAACCTTGAGTATTATTCAATGAAGAAATCTGAGTCATAAAAACTCCTTTTTTACTTCTGATCTTTTAATATGTTTTTTAAAGA
>JAEWPL010000218.1 GCA_023460615.1 Pseudomonadota bacterium
TTAATATACCTAACGATCTTCCTGCAAAGGCTATTCTTAATTCAGAACAAGTTTTCGTAATGACTGAAGACAGATCATTACATCAAGATATCAGACCTCTTAATTTATTATTTTTAAATTTGATGCCTAAAAAGATCAACACAGAGGTTCAATATTTAAGAAAACTTTCAAATACTCCATTACAAGTAAATATTACTTTTTTAAGAGTGGATGATCATATTTCTAAAAACACTCCTCAATCTCACATGGATAATTTCTACAAAGACTTTGATGAGATTAAAGATAAGATTTTCGATGGAATGATCGTAACTGGAGCAGCCCTTGATCAGACAGAGTTTAAAGATGTTACATATTGGTTAAATCTAAAAAAGATCTTATTGTGGTCTACTAAAAATGTAACCTCTACTTTATTCTCCTGCTGGGGCGTAGCAGCTGCGTTAAAAGCTTTCTACGATGTAGATATTATTTTTAGGCATGATAAGTTATCAGGTATCTATGATATTGAATTATCTTCAAAGATTGATACTTTAACCCGTGGTTTTGATGACGTTTTTAAAGCTCCAATTTCTAGATATTGTGACTTTCCACTTGATGTTATTAGTGAAAAGACTGACATCGATGTTTTAGCTTCTTCTAAGGAAGTAGGTTTATATTTAGGTGTTTCTGGAAACGGTAAGCAAGTTTATGTTTCAGGTCATCCTGAGTATGATGTAGATACTTTAGATCAAGAGTATCACCGCGATTTAGCTGCAAATAAGTCTCCAAATATTCCAATTAACTATTATCCTAATAATGATCCAAGTAAAGTTCCTTTATGCTCTTGGAGAGGTCATTCAAGTTTATTGTTCTGCAATTGGTTAAATTACTATGTATACCAAGAAACTCCATATGATCCATATCTGAGTAAATAGTTATTTTTGTAAATAATTTTTTAAAATGTCGATGATATAAGGTTTAACTTGATATATTTCATGTAAAATATCAAGTTAAATTGTTATTCATAGGTGAAAAAGTGACTGGTTTAAAAATTGCTAAATTTAAAATAACAGGCGGAAGAGCCCTAGACGGACAAGTTAAGATTTCAGGTGCAAAAAACGCAGCTCTTCCTATCTTGCTATCTACAATTCTTACAGATGAAAAAGTTTGTTTAAAGAATGTTCCTGATTTAGCAGATGTTAAGACCAGTTTTAAATTACTTGAAGATTTAGGTAAAAAGTGCTTTTACGATGCAGATAAAGGAGAAGCTGTTATCGAAAAAGGCGTTACTTCCCACGTAGCCTCCTATGAATTAGTAAAAACAATGCGTGCCTCTATTATGGCTCTAGGTCCACTAGTAGCCTATGCAGGTTCCGCTGAAGTTTCTCTTCCTGGTGGATGCGCCATTGGAGCAAGACCTGTTGATCTACACATTAAAGGTCTTATGGAGATGGGCGCTCAGATCAAGCTTGATGATGGTTACATCAAAGCAAATGCTATTGGTAAAGGTCGTCTTCATGGCGGTCATATCATTATGGATAAAGTATCAGTTACTGGTACTGAGAATTTAATGATGGCAGCAACTCTAGCTGAAGGTGTTTCAATTATTGAAAATGCAGCTTTAGAGCCAGAAGTAGTAGATCTTGCAAACTGCTTAAATAAGATGGGCGCTAAGATTAAAGGCGCAGGATCCTCAAGAATCGAAATTGAAGGTGTAGAGAAGTTACACGGTTGTGATCATAGTGTGGTTGCAGACAGAATTGAAGCTGGTACTTACTTAATTGCAGGTATTGCAACTCACGGTATTGTTACCTGTTTAGATACCCTTCCATCAACTTTAGAGTCCGTACTACAAAAATTAAGACAAGCAAATGCCTTAGTAACAGTGGATGGCACTAATATTACTGTTGATATGAGAAACCGTCAGATTAAGCCTGTGGATGTAGTTACAGCACCTCATCCAGGATTCCCAACTGATATGCAAGCTCAAATGACAGTTTTAAATGCTCTATCTGATGGAGTAAGCTCTGTTACAGAAACTATCTTTGAAAATAGATTTATGCACATTGCTGAACTTATCCGTATGGGAGCTCACTTAGAGATTAAAGGTAATACTGTGATCTGCGAAGGTGTACCTCAGCTTAAAGGTGCTCAGGTTATGTCTTCAGATCTTAGAGCATCAGCATCCTTAGTAATAGCGGGTTTAGCTGCAGAAGGAACTACCATAGTGGACAGAATCTATCATATGGATAGGGGCTATGAGCACATTGAAACTAAGGTAAGTAGCTTAGGCGGTCAAATAGAAAGAATTTACTAAGATTATGTTTGATTTAGCCCCATATAATACTTTTAGACTAAATGTAAAATCTGCTGATGGTGCCGTAATCACTAACGTTGCTGAGTTAGATCATTTTCATGCAGATAATGCATTGATTTTAGGGCATGGTTCAGATGTCCTATTTACTGATGATTTTTCAGGTACTGTCTTAGTAAATCAAATCAAAAGCTTAAGTGTTGAAAAGCTTGAGAATGGTAAATTCCTTGTCAAAGCAGGCAGTGGCTTAATTCTAGATGAGTTAATTGAATCTTTAATTGCTCAAGGAATTTATGGTCTTGAAAATTTGTCCTTAATTCCAGGTACCGTAGGTGCGGCTCCTATTCAGAATGTAGGCGCTTATGGTGTTGAAATTGGAGATTTAATCAAGGAAGTTGTAGTTTATGATCTGCAACGCCACATCCAAGAAGTTTACACCAAAGATCAATGTGAATTTGGTTATAGAGATTCCTACTTCAAAAGAAATAAAGCAAGACCATTACTAATTACCCAGGTGGTTTTTGAGTTGTCTTCAACTTTTAATCCTAAAGTTGAATATTCAGGATTAAAAGGCATCAGTTTTAAAACTCCACAAGAACTTAGAAATAAAGTAATTGAATTAAGAAAGTGTAAATTACCAGATCCAAAGTTAGTTGGAAATGCAGGTTCTTTTTTTAAAAATCCAATCGTATCTAAAGAATTAGCTTCAGCATTAAAGCAAAACTATCAAGATATGCCAGTCTATGAGTTTGATGAAACTAGCATGAAGTTAGCGGCTGGTTGGCTTATAGAAAAAGCCGGTTGTAGAGGCATTACTCACGGTAATGTTGGAACCTGGGAACATCAGTCTTTAGTGATTGTAAATCGAGGTGATGCCAAACCTCATGAAGTAGTTGCTTTAGCAAAATACATCATGGCAGAGGTTTTTAATAAATTTGGCATTAAATTAGAGCCTGAAGTTAGGACTTATGACTCAAAAGGAGAGGTTTCGTGGGACAGACTTTAAGTTACTTAAGATTAGTAAAACTCCTCAATTCCGCTCCTAACCATACTTTACAAAAGGAGCTAGTGTTAACTGCTTTAGAGACAGATGAAAGCTCTTTAAATAAAGTAATTTCAGAGATTAATTCCTTTTCAAATCTAATCACATTAAATGAAGATACTCTTTGTTTAAATGAAAAAGTTGATCTTTTAGATGACTTGTCTATTTTTAAGAGAGTGTCTGGATCTGGTCGTATTGCTATTCTAGATAAAATAGATTCTACTAACTCTTTTATGATGCAAAATGCCAAAAATATCGCCTCTGGTGATGTGGTTATTGCTGAGCTACAAGAAAATGGTAGAGGTAGCCGAGGGGGTAAGTGGTATTCCTCCTTTGGTAAACAACTTACTTTATCTGTGTGCTATGTCTTTGATTCTATTGATAAGATACAAGGGTTATCTGTAGGTATTGGTGTAGCAGTTGCTCAATCTATAGAGAGATTTGGTTTTGAAGATATTCTTTTAAAATGGCCAAATGATATCTATAAAGAACATAAGAAGCTAGGTGGCATTCTAATTGAATCAGTTCCTTATCAAAAGAAATTTAAAGTGATCATTGGTGTAGGCATAAACGTTTATAACGATCAATTTAAAGACTTAGATAGAGAATATGCTTGCATGTTTGATAATCATATAGATACCTTTAAGCGTAATGATTTAGCCGCAGCATTAATTAACAATATCAAAAAGACTTGCTACGAATTTAGTTGTGGCAATACTAAGATGATATTAGAAGCATTCAAAGCTCGTGATGAATTACTTGGTAAAAACATCAATGTTGAAACTGTAAGTGGTACTTATACAGGAAGAGCAGCTGGTATTGATGGTAAAGGAGCTTTGTTGCTAGCAGTAGAAGATAAGCTAATCAGTTTGAATACCGGTCACATTACCTATAATCTTCCTGTTAATGAAGAATAGGCTTCTCTTATAAAACCAAAACAAAAGGAGCTGAAAAGCTCCTTGAGTGCCTGCGATTTTCAAAAACTTACTTTCTATTTTCTTAAAAAGATCTCTTCAATATGGTGATCTTTGCCTTTTTTCAGAATTAAATTAGCTCTATTTCTGCAAGGTAGAATATTCTCAATTAAATTGGTGTGGTTTACAGCTTCCCAAATTAACTGCGCAATACTTGCTGCACTATCATCTGATAAGTGAGCATACTTATGAAAGTAACAGTTAGGATCAGTAAATGCTTCACTTTTTAATTTTAAAAATCTATCGATATACCACTTCATTAAGTATTTTTCGTCAGCATCTACATAGATTGAGTAATCAATATAATCTGAGATAAATGCTTTCTTTCTAAATTCAGGATATTCAGTTCCGTCTTGTAGAACATTCACACCTTCGATAATCAAAACATTTGGTATATCCACCACTGTATATTGATTAGGTACGATGTCGTAAGTAAGGTGAGAATAAACTGGAACTTTAAGATTGGATTTACCTTCTTTTACATCAATTAAAAAAGAAATTAGTCTTTTTACATCATAACTTGCAGGAAAGCCCTTTTTACCTAATAAAAGATTCTCTTCAAGAACCTTATTAGGATATAAAAATCCGTCCGTTGTGATCATGGATACTTTAGGCTTGCAAGGCCAGCTTTTGATTAGTTCGCACAAAAGTTTTGCCGTTGTGGTTTTGCCAACAGATACAGATCCTGAAATAGAAATAATAAAAGGAACTGACTCCATAGGAGAGCCTAAAAACTTTTGAATAATACTTAATCTGTCATGCCTACTTATGTAGTACATTCTAAGTAAGCTAGATAAAGGCAGATAAATGTTTTTTACATCATCTAAAGATAACTTATCGTTGAAGGCAATAAATTTTCCTAGATCTGCTTCTGTTAAAGTTAATTTTTCAGAGCTGTGCTTGAAAGAAGCCCATGTTTTTGGATCAAAAGAAACAAAAGGAGCAGAAATTTTATTACTAGTGCAATTCATAGAGAGACCTTAGCATACTAGGAAAAAGTTTATGAAATTATAACAAGTAGTTAGCATGTGTAAAAAATTAAATTACAAAAACGTGGATTTTGGTTAAAAATTAAAAAACTAACCAATAAAAGTGGAGAAAAGAATACGAAAAATAAGCCAATTTGTAAAAAAAATGAAAAAAATCAAAATTTTTTCTTGCATTATCAATAATGTTTGTATATCATAGTCTCCGCTGTCAAACGATAGCACTGTAGTTAGTCCGGAGACGGGCTGATTATGGAGGGGTTCCCGAGTGGCCAAAGGGATCAGACTGTAAATCTGCCGGCTCTGCCTTCGAAGGTTCGAATCCTTCCCCCTCCACCACTTCCCTTTTTTTTCTCCGGTAATATTACTTTTTTTATGCGGGCATCGTATAATGGTTATTACCCAAGCCTTCCAAGCTTGAGATACGGGTTCGATTCCCGCTGCCCGCTCCAGAATGTTTTAACCTCAACGCTGTGAGCTCTTAATTAAGTTAATTTTGTTCACATAGGATTTAAAAATGGCAAAAGAGAAGTTTGTCCGTGGTAAGACCCACGTAAACGTAGGTACAATTGGTCACGTTGATCATGGTAAGACTACTTTAACAGCAGCTATCACAACCGTATTAGCAAAGACCTATGGT
>JAEWPL010000219.1 GCA_023460615.1 Pseudomonadota bacterium
TGAAATGTATTGTGCCTGGGATGTTGTAAGTTTCTGTCAAGATGCCTTAAATCAAGAAAAAGACTGTGTATCTGCTAATTGCTATTGGACACATACTAGCTCAAATGACATTTTTAATGACTTTTTAGGTTTCATTAGTGAAGAAGATGCTAACAACATGCAAGCTCTTGTGGATGGTGGCTCAATCAGAAAAAAAATCAATCTAACCATGAACCACTCAGACCTTAAAAATCATGTCTCTAATGATTTTTGGTCACTACTTGCCTACTCAGGATATTTAACGGTTGGTAAAAACTCTAGTTTCGATGTAGATCATGAAGATCTTGAGCTTAGAATTCCTAACAAGAGTATCTTAAGCTGTTTTAGAGATCAAATTTTGTGGTACTTCACAAAAAATTCTCTTCAAGTCCAAAAATCCAATAGCATTGTTAATGATATTTTTAATAAAAAGCCAGAAAACTTAAAAGAGACTCTGTACGCTGCCTTACAGCATTACATTTCTGTACGAGATAGATCATCAAACTCACCTAAAGAATACTATTACCATGGATTTTTAAATGGCTACTTTGCAGCTTCCTCATCACTGTTGTCTAATTATGCTTCAAATAAAGAAGCTGGCGCAGGCTTTTGCGATATAAGTTTTACATCACCTAATGGAAAAATTGCTGTAATTATTGAAATAAAACAAACTGACGATATTACTCAAAGAGAGAAAATTGCAACTGAAGCTTTAGATCAAATTTATAGTACAGAATATTATCAACCATTTATGGATAATCCTGATATTACCTCTATTCTCTGCTATGGTATTTGTTTCCACAAAAAATCTTGCTCAGTGAAATTTAAAGAATTATCAAAGTAATCTATCAAGTCACTATACTGAAAGTTAAAAAGAATTCTCTTTAGTTTTAACCTGCATTAGATATACTAAAGACACTTTATTTAAGTTAAGCTCTTTCTTAAAGAGCTTAACTTGAAACAAGAGATCTTTTTATACAATTTCATTCTCTTTTTTAGATAAACAAAATTCTTAAGTCTTATGAATTTTATTAGCTATTTTAGACGTCATACTAGCTTTGCTTATACTAAAGAGTTTAAAGTACAGCTAAAGCTATTTATTCCATTTTTATTAGGACAGCTATGCTCTTGTCTTATGGGTACTGTAGACATGCTAATGGCAGGTTTAGCAGGAACTGAGGATATCTCAGGTGTAGCTGTAGCTTGCTCTTTTTACTGGCCTGCTTACATGTTTTTAGCAGGTCTTGCCTACGGTATTACTCCTATTACCTCGCATTTACTAGCCTCAGGTGAAAACTTATCTCTTGAGAAAAGACTATTTAATGCCTTAATGGTATGTACCATCATAGGAGTAGGATTAGCTTTATTACTTGCATTATCTCCTCTTATCTTCTTATTAGTACCAGCTGATGAGAAGATGATCTTAGTTGCTACTGATTATTTATATTTTGTATCGTTGTCTCTTCCATTTACTGTAGTTTTTAATGTTTTACGTTCCTACTCTGAAGGATTAGGTGTTACAAAACCTACTCTTTTCTTTGGTGTGCTACAGCTTATTTTAAACATACCTTTAAACTATATCTTTATTTTTGGCATGTACGGTATGCCAAGATTAGGTGGTGTAGGTTGTGGTCTTACAAGTTGCTTTATCAATATACTCTGTGCCTTTATGATCATCATCTACATTAAAAAGGCACCTGTATATAAAAAATTTGGCATAAACTTAAGTATTCAAAAGCTTGAAACTAGCCTTGTAAAGGCTTATTTAAAGCTTGCTACCCCTATAGGTATTTCAAGAACTTTAGAAGTAGCTTGTTTCTCACTTGCAGCTGTTATTCTCTCTCCACTTGGACCTACCATAGTGGCAGCTCACTCAATTACCTTAAATGTATCCTCACTCATCTTTATGATACCTTTATCACTGTGTATGACTGCAACTATTCGTACTGCAAGCAATCTTGGGATAGAGAGTTTTGCTAAAGCTCAAATCTCTTTGAAGATTACAACTCTTATTAACCTTAGCTTATTTGTTGTTTATGCTTTAGTACTATTCTTTTTTAGGGAGCAAATTGCAGCTTTATACTCAAAAGATCCTAAGGTAATTGCTCTTGCAAGTGCACTTATGCTACTTAATTGTTTTTACCTATTTCCAGATTCTATTCAAGCCATGCTTACAGGAGTCTTGCAAGGTTTTAAAGATACTAAAATCATTATGCTAAATACTACAATTGCCTATTGGTTAATAGGTGTTCCTGTAGGATTTGTGTTAGCTTATGGATATCTAGGCTTACCAAAGCTTGAAGCCTTTGGTATTTGGACTGGATTTTTATGTGCTTTAACCTTCTCTGCTATTGTCTATGCTTTAAGAGTGAGATACTTATTTAAACACAAAGTGTTTAATAAAGTTTAGCCTTTTTCTAGCTTAGTTTATGAACAAAAATTTCAAAACAAGAACCGTTGGTACTAAGCTAATAAATTGCTAAAATATGCTATGAGCAAAACTTATAAAACTAAGGATATAAACAATGTCAATTCAATATACCAATCCATATGGAGTAAGCTCCTTTAAGAATTTTAATAAATTAAATAGAGCCTTTGTTGATAAAACAGAATTTATCAATGTAATAGATAAACTTGATACTCCATATCCTGTCTTACTAAGACCTCGTCGCTTTGGTAAAACTACCTTTGTGCAGATGTTAGATTGTTTTTATGATATTTCCTATAAAGATGACTATGACGAAATATTTAAAGGCACAAAAATTCATGAGATGAATTTACCCTCTCATAACACTTATCATGTCATTGATTTTGAATTTTCAAATATAAGCGGTAAGACATCAGAGCAACTTGTAGAGAGTTTTTCAAAAAATGTTTTAAATTCAATTAAGCTATTTTTGGATAAGTACAAAGAGGTTGACTTTGATGTAGAGCAACACAGAAAAGATCCACCAGGAGATCTTATTGATGCTTTCTTTACTAGCTGCAAAATTGCATTTAAAGGAAATCAAGATCTCTACGTAATCATTGACGAATACGACAACTTTGCAAACGAAATCCTAAGTAAAAACAGGGACTTATTTAAAGCTATTACGAATGCTGATGGCTTTTTAAAAGCTTTTTATAAAGCCATCAAAAAGCATACTAATACAGTAGTTGCTAAAACCTTTATCACAGGTGTTTCATCTGTTTCTTTAGACTCATTAACCTCTGGTTTTAATATTGCCAAGAATGTAACTTGCCATCCTAGACTTAATGAATTTGCAGGCTTTACTAAAGATGAGCTTATAGGGTTAATTGAGAAGTTAGTAGACACTAAAGCTTTAAACACTACAGCTGAGACTTTAGCTGAAAACATGAGAAAAGCCTATAACGGCTATGCATTCTCTCAAATTGCTAAAAACACCTTATTCAACGCATCAATGTGTTTAAACTACATAAGCTATATCGATACCTATCAAACTCTTGCAAATCCTGAGGATATTGTTGATATTGCTTGTGCTTATGATACTAGCAAGATAGCTGATATCTTTAAATATTCTCAAGAATATATCCTCAATGAAATCATTGATGACTACTACACTAAAAATGAATTTGTGATAGGCAA
>JAEWPL010000220.1 GCA_023460615.1 Pseudomonadota bacterium
ATAGATATGGTACTACATCGTGGTTTCCCAGCTATTTATAAGCAGTACAGTCTTGAGTGGATATCCCCCTTTAGAATGCACACTTTATCTCTAAACTCTGCACACTCAATCTTTTAAACACTGCACATTTAATCTTCTAAACTCTGCACATTCCAGCCATAAAAATGGTGAGACACTAAGGTCCCACCTCACATAAGTCATCTGAAATCGAAATTTACAGAGTCGATAGCAAATTTTCTAGATTTACACGATTTTTGAGTTCTTTTAGCTGATATTGCAGTTTTTTAATCTCAAGTAGCTTATCAGTCTCTCGTTTTTTGTAATCCATGAGCTTTTCTTGAGCTCTTAGGTGGCAGTTAAGCGCCTGGTTGTATCTTTCTTTAAAAAGCTCATTAGTTTGTTTTAGAAGCTTAATCTTAGACTCAAGCTCACACCATGCCTTTGCATCCTCATTATGTTCAAAGCGCTTAATGCTATTGATATAAGAGCACAACATCTCAACTAGATCTTTGGTGTTAGTGTTTGAATCTGTGATGCTCATAAGCAAAGCAAATGATAGAGGGATTTTTTTATCACTTGCAGCTTCAATGATCTTGGAAAAGTTAAACTCGTTAATCACGTTATTGCTCTCCCATAAGCTCACCAACAGTACCACGGAAGCTTTCACCAATTAAGGTAAACTTCATATCAGTGCTTCTAAACATACGGTCAGCAAAAGCATCTCTGGTAGGGCTTTCAGCAAAAGGCGCTAACATAGACTCAATTGTAAGTTGAGTAGTAAAAATTGTAGAGCCTAAGCCATATCTCTCATTAGCTAGGTCATTTAGAAAAGACAGCACTACATCAGAGTACATGCTAAGGCCATAGTCATCTAGAATTAAAAGCTTGATACGGCGCAGTCTATCTTTAAATCTAGAAAGAGCTAACTTATCTTTGCTTTCAATGATGGTTACGAGATCATTCATACGGAAAAACATTGTAGAGTAACCTTTTTTCATTGCCTCAACACCGGCAGCACTTGATAAGGCAGTCTTGCCAGTTCCTGTTTTTCCACTAAAAATGATGTTGTTGCCATTTTGGATGTACTTACAATCAAGCAAAATCTTAAGTAAAGGCGCATCAATACCACGGGCAGGCTCTGGCTTAAAACAGTTGATAGAAAGCTTATTCTTAATCTTAGAGCTGCGGAACATGTTATTAAACTTTCTAGTTGATACCATCTGGTCTTGAGCATTTAAACAGTGCTCTAGGCGCTTCTCAAAGGGCATGGTATTAAATAACTTAGGGGTAAAAAACTGTTGCTCAAGCTCATCGGCAAAGCCATCTAAATCTAGTTTTCTAGCTAGGTTGATTAGATGTTCTTGCTCTGTTGTAATAAGAGGTTTTGGCTCTTTTAAAGACATTTTAAAATTCTCCTATTAAAGTAAGTCTTCATCTGATTTTGGTGTAGTTTTAGATGAGGTTTTTGGTGCTTTGGTATCGAGGTATCTCATATGAACCTTTGCATCATCAGTCTTGATAAGTTGCAATGAGGTCTGCTGGGCAAAAGAGCCTTCTCGTGCTAAAGCTTCCTTATCTATTTGTTCGGTAAGCTCTTTTACTTTGTGGCTGTGCCATAGCTCTGGTGGTAACTGTAAAACATCAAGGCATGCTTGTGATACATGGGCTTTATCATGGCTTTTCTTATATTGACTGATAACAGCACAACAGCATTTAATGGTATTGTTAGCTCCCTTTCTATGCTCTTGGTCATACTTAATTCTTGAAGCACAGAATTTATAAAGCCCGTCATCAAGCTCTTTGGTGATTGCAAGTACATCGTCAGTAGTAGAGTAGACACGATTCTTTTCTTTTATATTTTTATGATCTTGAGGCATGTGCTTCTCATCAACGGTTCTGCCTGGTCTGTCATCACGGACGTGCCTTGCAATCTCGACGCCGTCAGATTTAATTATGATCTCGTCATTGCCCACATATAATTGCACCGTCTGATTGATGTATACATATGGAACTGAGTAAGAGTGCTCACCATATTTGATAAGGTAGCTACGCGGTACCTTTACATCTTTAGCGTCACCTAGATATTTAGGAATAGCTAAAGTCTTATTGCAGGCGGGTTTCTCATATTTAACAAACAGATAGTTACGGGTAACCTTATCACTACCTCTAAAGGTGGCCATGTTGATGTAGGTATCAACACATTCTTGAAGGATTATGCTGTGCTCACGTAAGGTTCTGGTATTAAAAAATTTGTCCGTAAATATCCTATCCATCATATTCTGACATTGGCCTACCTCGAACTCACAGGCACTCTTGCGCTGTGGTTTATATGGAGGAGCAGCTTCTACACATGAACCTAATTCATTAATAAAACGTTCAAAGTTTTGGTTGATAAGGGCTTCTTGACCTGAGTGCTTAGTGACAAAGCACTTAGCATTGTCACAAATAACAATCTTTGGAATACAGTTGTCAAAGTGGCGGATAGCATTTCCAATGACACGACAGCTTTCAGCTGTGCTTTGTGAGGTTACAAACTCAGCATAAGTGTAGTAACTGGCAGGCCAACATAAGACCATTAGCCAGCATTTAACCTTGCCATTATATGTACTCAATTCGTAAGTTGAACCCGAGAAATCGATTTCCATACATGTACCGTAAGTAAAATCTTGAGCTAGGTAATAGTCAGGATTTAGTGCCTTAAGCTCATCAAGCTCGGTCTTAACTTGTGCACTAAAGTAACTAAAGCTAAAGGCATCCTTCTTTAAATCCTCTGCCTTGATGCAGTACTCTTGGTATAGTTGCTTAATCTCAATCTTACGATCTATAACTTCTTTAGCTAAGGCTGCATAGTCAGGTGAGTACTTACAAGCACTAACTTTTCTTTGGCGCTTGGTGTAGAGATCCTTATAAAAGAGTTGGGCTACCTCGTGATTTGAGTACTTGTTGAGTTCATCAACTTTGGTGATACCAAGCTCTACTATCTTTCTGCCTATTGCACCTACAGTGTTAGGTGCAACATTAAACATCTTGCTAATAAAACGGTCAGAGTGATTCGTCTGCAACAGTTGTGCGCAGATTAACTTCAGTCTATCTCCTTGGATATGGCGTCCATCCAACTTCTTTTTCATGTTTTTACTCCTAAATAATGAGGATGACGCCTATGATAAATGGAGCTCAACAGCTATATAGTAAAAGTCTGTCAATGCTCTCTACACAGCGAAGTGGCACTATAAAAGTGTTATTTTCTATGGATTGGATGTAATAATGGCCAAGGATATTGACTAAGGAGGGGGAAAACAGAATGGTCTTATTACCGCTTGGATTAAATAGCCTGCTAGTGTATGTATCAAGCCTTAGATTTGGATATTGTCTTTTGATGTTATCTATTCTGTATTTTATAGTTCCTGAGGCTTCTTCTAATAAATCAAAGTTATGATCCCAAAACTTCTTGCTAATTAACGTTGCAACATCAAAGAAGGCTGGATTATCTAGTTTTAACTGACTAAAGGTTTTAATTGAGTATCGATGATAAGGAAGTAGAAAGTCAGGTAGTATTACGTGGGTTCTTTGCTCATCACCAAAGACCTCAATGCGAGGTACATAAATAACAGTTTCCGCTTGTGGAAGCTGTTTTACATGGCGTGGGTAATAACTAATAACTCTTATGATCTTTATTCCGAAACTAGCTTCCAAAAATTTAATGCAATAGAAATTTAGTAAGAGTTTCAAAATATTGTGATTAGTCATTACCACATTAAACATCGGTAGTGGTAAGATAAACATGACTTTTTGGTCAGCCTTAGTCCGCGTGTTTGACGACGTGTGGGACTAAGGCTTTTTTAATTCCTGTCTAAAAGCCTAAATATGCTCCAAAAGCCCTAAAAGGCTACCTTTTTCTTCATTTTAAACGAAAAAACTACGTTATACGTGATTTATATGCGATTTGTATTATTGAAGTGTGCAGAGTTTAA
>JAEWPL010000221.1 GCA_023460615.1 Pseudomonadota bacterium
ACCTTCGATTGCGGAGGCAAAAAAAGTAAATCAATATTTAGTTTTAAAATTTATTAAGAAGTTTCAGTTTCTTGCATATTTAAAATAGTTTGTTGACCTAAACTAATTAAAATTTGCCATTTAGCAGGCATAGTTTCAGCTGATTTTAGTTCATTAAGTTCATTTAGTGGATCCCAATAAGTGTATGGGTGTGGTCTTAAGAAATTATAATAAGCTACCCAAAGAGCAAATGAATAAGCAGCACCATTATCACTACCGTAACCGCAGGTTACACGATAGGATGATTTAAATGTTCTATTTAATCGCTCCACAACTTGCTTAACCCAACGAAATTCTGTTGAAACAGGGTCATTATTACTAAGACCTATAACTTGAGTTAGATCAAACATTTTATTTTCCTCTAATTCAAATTGTTGCTTCGCTAACGGGTAGGCACTATAACCATCAGCAACAAATTTTAATGCTTTATTAGGAAATTTAGAAAACTTATCAAAAGCCATACGCATAGCTAAAATGCATGGACCTACAGCACGTGTATCAGATACTTGGTAGCCAAGAATAGATTTCTTACAAGCATCCATTACAATCCAGACATAGTGCTTAATGCCTTTAACCTTTATATAGGTTTCATCAGCAGAAAGTATTTTTGAAGGTTTGTAATCAAAAGTATCAACAAAGGGCTTAATAACAGCAGCTGCCGTTAAAGCATAGTTAGCAACCATAGTATGAGATATTTTAATTCCATGTACTTCTTTCAATGCATGAGCAGTCTGCCTAGTTGAAAGCTTTAAATTAACATGATAAGTAAGACATAATCCCATTATATGAGGATTAAACTTTTTAAAAGTGAAAGCTGTGGCATATTTTGAAACTTCATATAAGTTCATTTTAAAGAAATTAATATTAAATTCTCTATAAATATAGTGAAGTTTGTATTTATGCTTATCTACAGGATTAAGTTCCTTAGGAAGTTTCTTTAAATTACGCTTATAGTAAGAGCAGTTTTTGTTAATACACTTATGAATATTAAAGTGCTTACGTTCTTTTTTCTGTTCAAGAGTACTTCCACAGTAAGGGCATTTAAATACTAAAGGTTTAGAAGCAAAGTTAGATTCTTTAAAGGTTTTACCACAAACTTTGCATTGATATTGTCCTTTATTACCATTGTTATCATAGATGTATTCGTGTGGGGCACCACATTTAGGACATTTTACTTTAGTAGGTACAGACTTCCCATTACGTCTTTGAACTGGTGTTACAGTCTTATTGTATTTATGTTTGTAATAAGCAAGAAGAAGCTTGTAATCAACTGTATGGAATCTAAAAATTTTAGGCAGTTTGTCTACTTTAAATTTCTGATATTCCGGGCTATTTGAGTCATCAAATGACAGTTGTTGAAGCGGAATGTATTTTGAGATAAATAAAAGTAATTGAAAAATTATATTAATTAAGTATTGATTATATGTAAGTAAATAAGTTATAATTGAATCCACAATAACGACATCCTTTCGTGTTTGATTTGTTTTGTAGTAGATTCAATTTTAACATGAAATTAGGGGGTCGTTCTTTTTTTATACAAAAAAACTCGCGAAACCTTGATTTGATAGATATTTTTTAAAGAAAGAGTGTAAAGAAATTTTACACTAACTTAAAATTATGGGGGGTTTTAATATGGAGATAAGAAAAGCAAAAGCTCAAGATATAAACAATCTTGTAAATAATAGAATGGAATTTGAGGATAAAATTAAAGCAAATGTGGATAAAAAATTTTTAAAGAGGCAACTAAGTCATATTTAGAAAAACATATAGATGATGGAGTATTGTTATGTACACATATAGAGAAATTAATATGAGCAGTATTGAAGAATTAGTTCCTGTTTATATAGAAACATTTAATTCACCTCCATGGAATGATGGTTGGACTATAGAAACTGCCACAAAAAGATTACATCAAATTATAAGTATAGAAGATTTTTATGGATTAAGCATTTACAAAAATAATGAGTTGTGTGGAGTGATTTTATTTCTATTCATCAGTTTTTGTATATATCTACTTTTTTAAGAACAAACTAATTTAGGATAATAAAAAAATGGAGGTATATTAATATGACTGAAGTAGACTTAGCATTAAAGGAAAAGGCTAGAAAGATGATGATAGATGGTGAGTCTTTTGAAACTATTATGGAAGAAACACATCTACGCCTAAAGGATTTAAAAAGAATTCAACATGATATAAATAAGAATTTTTAATTGGTGATTTTATAAGATATAGCTAATAAATATGAGTTTACAATTTTTACAAAATCATATTTATTTTTGAATAAAAATGTTAATTATTTAACAAAAAATTATTGACATAACATCCAAAAAGTTCTATTATTAAATTAAAATAAAAGATAAGGAGTTAATTGCAAGCCTAATTACTAGGGTGTGGCAATTAAACTCAATTATCTGTTAATTTTTTTTGACTAAAAAAGATAAATAATTATCAATCAATTTTAATATAGTGTGTAATTATAGAGGAGGATTTTTGTAATGAAAGAAGTAGTAATTGCAAGTGCAGTAAGAACACCAGT
>JAEWPL010000222.1 GCA_023460615.1 Pseudomonadota bacterium
AATATTATATGACCAAGAACCATCTTTATCTTTTTCCCAGTATATTGTTTCAACAACACCATCAAAATCTAAAAATACTATAGGTTTCATTCTATCATACAACACCTTTCATTTTTAAATGGCTGCCTCGGGAAGCCTCGAACTTCCAAATTCAGGTGTCAAAGACCTGTGGCTTTACCAATTTGCCTACGAGGCAATAAATATTCTCCCAAGGCTTCTAAAGTTTCTTGGGATAGGACTTATACATAAGGCTTTAAGGGCTTGTACTTAACCCAAAGTTTCTTATGACGCCATAAGTGTAAAGGGGTAAAAAATGAAATGAAAACATTTTTTCTGGTGCACCATCTAAGAGTCGAACTTAGTACCTCTCGCGTATCAGACGAACGCTCTAACCAAATGAGCTAATGGTGCAAGGAAGGGAAATTAATTCCCACTTAATAAATGTATAAGACTGTCTTTTGTTATATTACTTAATGATAAATCAATGTTGGCATCCATTGTTTGAATACTGTCTTGTGAAGTACCATCAGGCATTACAGTTTTTTGTACAATACTATATTGTGGCTGGTCTATAACTATTGCACCAGCATCTTTTAATAAGTCATTTAATTTTAATTGTAGCATATTGTATGTGCGTAGGTAATCAAATGAACCCATTGTAATACTGTTTCTAGTAGATGTACTGCATCCTCTAGGGGTTCTAACATCACCACCAGCACTAAAGTCGTTGAAGTAGAATTTTACAGTATCTCCTATGGTAATTAAACCAAGAACCTTTTGTCTTTCTGTATTCTTTATTTCCATATCAATCTTTTCGATTATATCGTTAGGATTAATTGCATAATTTTTACGAATAGCAGATGAATTTGCAGGAGCCTTTGCTAAAACAAACTCAAATGGTACGTCTTTAGTATTACTAGTAAACATATTCAATGTAATTAAGAACGCACCGTGACCATAATTACGTCCTACATAGAACAATTCAGTAGCTCCATTTGGTGCTGGGGCATCTGTAATATCGCCACTAAACAAAATATCTGATGCAGAACTTCTATAAGAAGCATCCCAACCAAATACTTCATTTTTGTTCATTTGTTTTAAATCAAGGTCTACTCTTTCTTCTCCATTAGGTTTTATTTCACCATAGAAGCCTCGAGATTGATATTTACCATCGCCTGGTAGGTTTGTCCAATGAACACCATATACCAAATCATCAATTCTAGGAACTTCAATATACGAACCAGCAGGAATATTACCATTAAATTGTTTTTCACTTGTAGGGGCTGCGTATGTAATATTGTTTGGTATGTATATATATTTACCTTTTACATTTGTTGAAATTCTATCAACCAAGTGAGTCTTAATAATTTGACTAATATCTTCTAATTTTTTGATATATGCTTGTGTTTTTGGTGGCAGATTTGTAACATATGACTTACCATTTCTAATCTTGTATACCACATTATTATTACCATATAATCTGTACAATATCCCGTTTAATATTCTAATCTCTCTAAAGATAGTAACATTATCAAGAGCACTACATAGCTCATTAACGTTAATATTAACATTAGTATCGGTTAAGCAATCTAAAATATTTCTTTTTAGTGGCTTATGGTTACTATTAGCCATTTTTCTTAATTTATTGATAAGTGCATTAATACTTTTACGAACAACCTCGTCTTTTTCAGTTCTGCACTCATCTTGTTTTATCTTTAATGCAAGAAATAGATTTTTATTTCTTAAGAATATTGAAGATAACTTTTCATAGCCATTTGGAGTTTTGATAACATATAGTTGTAACATATTTAATGCCTTAGCTTTATCACTTTTCTTTATGGCTCTAATAGTATCTACATTTTGTATTTTTAAAGTGCCGTTTGTAAGTTTAAATAATAAAAATCTCAAGAACTCTTCTGGGTTACGTGGCATAATGTTATATTTATCATATAAGGTAGTTTTTATCTCTCTATTAACAATTTCGTCAAATCTATTTTTGTCAATAAAATCTGATAAAACCATAACATCTTTAACCGTTTGTTCAGACAATGCAATACCACTAGTTAAAAGCCCCATTAATTTTTCAGTTAGTTGTTCTGATGTATAAGGTTTAATTGTAATTAGTTCAATATTATCAACATCTAGCTCTGGGATTTCTAATTTTTCTTTAGGGATATACACTAAATCCTCACGATAAACACCTAAACTCTCAAAACCATAAGTTGTAATATAGTGCATAATTTGTTGAGCAATTAAATCTTCAATAGGTGCGTTACGAACTATTTCAAAATCTTTATGGAATGTTTGGTTCCATTTTTGACCGTCTTTACCATATAATTCGATAGCCTCTTTAACCACTGTTTCACTGGCACTACTTGGGACTAATAAACCATATTTCAGTCCTTCTTCTGAGACACTATTAGATTTTTCTCCTAAAAAACCTTTGAATAGTCTCAATACCTCTTTTTCCATTTCTTTCATTCTCCTTTTTTACTTAATACGTCGGAAGGTAATATTATGACTGGTGCCTTCAACCACTTGGCTACTCCCCATAAAATGAAGAGGGTGGATTTGAACCACCGTATACCAGTGTACTCTTTTTTAGTATTAAAGGAACCCTCTATGACGTAATTATATTATATTAAAAGGCGAGGAGTAACTTTTCGTCGCTCTACCCAGTTGAGCTAATCACCAAAAGATGGTGATGTTGGACTCGAACCAACAACAAACGGCTTAACAGGCAGTGATAGGAACTCCTTGTGCCTAGTAATCAAATTAAATAGACGAGAACTAATAATCGTTGGAGTTGAACCAACCAAACCATTCTTTGTTAATAAAAAGGAAGTTCTTATGTCTATTAAATACAATGTTTGAGACGAAGAGTAAATCTAAACCATTTACCTAATCAATCATAATAAAGGAACTCTTTATGTCTCATATCATACTGTCAACTATATAATATCATAATATTACTTAGTTGTCAAGCATTATTTACAAATTTTGGCGTTAGGTGTAGGATTTGAACCCACGGTACGCTTCCACGTACGCTTGATTTCAAGTCAAGTGCTTTAAACCAAACTCAGCCAACCTAACATTTATTTCTAAAATTTAGTGGTCGGAGAAATTGGATTTTCACCAATAAGGTGGTTATTCCCACGTTTCCTCTCCTGTGTGTAATTATATTATATAATCCAATAACACAAGACGAGTTGTCGTATTGCCCACACCCTGCCTCCAGGGTCACGCTAGATATTACGTGAATATTCTCCGAAATGGTGCGGGTTTACGGACTCGAACCGCAGACCCTCTGCTTGTAAGGCAGATGCTCTAACCAACTGAGCTAAACCCGCAAATGGTGCCAGGTGGGATATAGACGTCTTCCCGTTTCTACTTCACGCTACTCACTAGCTTTCACGCTTTTCAATGTTTTTGTTTACCCGACATATATGGTGCGCCCTCTAGGTATCGAACCTAGCCAGCTCTCGCAACAGTTTTACAGACTGCCCTGTGTCCTTAACAGAATACGGACGCAATTATGGAGCAGATAGACGGACTCGAACCGACACGGTCAGCTTGGAAGGCTGAAGTTCTACCTTTAAACTATATCTGCATTATTGGTGACCTCTGCGGGATTTGAACCCACGATACTACCGTGAAAGGGTGGTGGCTTAAACCAGACTTGCCGAAGAGGCCAAATCATTCTATTATTATAGAGTTATTTTCCAAGTATTTTATCATTGATTTTAATACTTCTTGATAAAACTCTTTCCCCATACATTCTGTAGTGACTTGAAAACTTCTTGTTTCACCTTCACAACCATTTTCATATGGGTCTTCCAAATTAGAATAAATATCTAATTCTCCAAAACCAGGTGTGCCGTGCCATAAACATTTAATATGACCATCTCTAATAACAACACCATCAACCTCGATTTTTCTATCTTTCATACTTATTCTCCTTTTAAAATGGCGTCCACTAGAGGGCTCGAACCTCTGCGTCAACTTAATCGACCTAAGAGTTTAGCAAACTCTCCTCTTCACCAACTTGAGTAAGTGGACATTAAATGGTGGAGCGTGTGGGGGTCGAACCCACGACCTCTACCTTTACCCGATAATGTTTATAACCCTTTTAGCACCTCCATATCCTCATAATCTTGTAAGAAACAAATATTATTGTTTTGATTATTTCTTGGATTAGATACCCATAAAGTCTTTTTCGTAGAACATTCTCCTACTGGAATTAAATAATTCTTCCCTTCAAAATGAGTTACGAAAAAGTCTATATCTTTTTTGTCATATTTATTAGTGTGGTATTGACTATTTTTTGTATAACCCGATTGCCAACTCGTTTTTAATTTTAAATATAATAAATTGTGACTGTCGTCGTAAAATTCTTTAGCGTGTTTACATTGTAATTTATACAACTTGCCGTTATAATCTAATATCATATCATATTTATTACTATCTCCATAGGGTATAGATACAAAATAACCCAATTCATAAAAACGTGTTATACATTGAAGTTCTGTTAGATTACCTAAATTTTTGTTTTCCATAATTATTGGTTATAAATTTATCAAGCAAGGGTAGCGTTCTCCCAACTGAACTAACGCCCCATTTGGTGCTCCTGAATGGACTTGAACCATCACGGGATTACTCCCAACGGATTTTAAGTCCGTTGCGTCTACCTATTCCGCCACAAGAGCATTAAATGGTGCCGACACCTCGATTTGAACGGGGAACCTATCGCTTACAAGGCGATTGCACTACCGTTGTGCTATGTCGGCATAAAATAGGATAAATCGTATAGATGAAGGTACGTACAGCATCACTATCGGCTTTTGATTTTTATCTATATTAATATTATAGGATTAGTCGGCACCTGGGGACAATCTATTGTCCTCCCTTAATATAGAACCTATATAAAATCTTTATGGTGGACAGAGGTGGGATTGAACCACCGACACCAGGATTTTCAATCCTGTGCTCTGCCAACTGAGCTATCTGTCCAAGAAAGAAGAATTAATTATTCTACGATGTCATAGATACTTTGTTTTAGTTCTTCTATTGATTTTGTTAAATCATTATAAATATCTTGATGAATTTTAGCATATTCTTCACCTTTTTTGATTTCTGCACGAACTTCATTACGAATTGCTACTAACATTGCACGTCTAGCTCTTCTATAACTGATTTTCGCACCAATTTCAACATCAAAAGTATCTTCTGGAGAACATTTTGCCACTCCAACAAATTTTAATGATGGATTTTCATTAGTCCCTAATAATAATGTAGTGACTGTTCTTCTTTTTTCATCAACGATTACTTTCTTTTCTGTCTTTGGTAATCTGATTTTCATAATTAATCCTCCTTTTTTACAAAATTAATGGTCGGAAAGACAGGATTTGAACCTGCAACCCCTACATCCCAAATGTAGTGCCCTACCAAATTGAGCTACTTTCCGAATGGCAGGGGAAGTAGGACTTGAACCCACGACATTCGGTTTTGGAGACCGACGTTCTACCAACTGAAACTATTCCCCTAAAAGCGACAAGAAATAAGATTTATTGACTTATCTGGTTCTATCAATTAATCACAGGGCTACTTCTGTACCACATTTGTATAGTCCAATTCCTGTCGAACACACGCATCTACTGACCAGAAACTCAGGTGGTTGCGTAGAATAGGCGACTTACAAGTTCTTCGTTTATACTTCTCTATGCGCCCTCTTATTATGATAAATGTATTATATCATAAAAAGTTAAAAATGTCAAGTTGTTTTTCGATTTTTTTCTTATTTTCTGCACTAATTGTGTCATTTTTATATTCATTATGAAGTTGAATTGCAGAAAGTGTGTTTATTATACCATCGACACTAATAATGTTATTAGATTTCATAACATTAAGTAATTCTAAAAAATGTCCCATAAAATCTTTATTAAATGTATCAGCGAACGTTTCTAAATATTCTCTTACATTTTTGGTTTCTTTACCAATACGATTTAAACAATCTATACAAGCATATTTGCCACAATCTAATTGTATGTTAGTGTCGCTACCACACTCTATACATTTTTCATTTTTAACAGAAAGCTTCATATTTATCACCATCCATTTTTCTTATTTCTTCTAAACATATATTATACATTTTAACTATCTCATCTTTAGTGTAAAGACCATTAATAGTAGTTCCTCTACCTAGATATTTATACCAACTTATTTCAATTACTCCACACTTAAAATTATATGGTTGTTCAACATCTTCATTCCAATTATATGCGTGAACCTCAAAATTTTCACCGATAAATTCATTACCAGTATTATCGAAAGGACTATCATATTCTTCTTGATTAATATTCCACATTACAGTTTGTAATTTTCTATCTAGGTCTCTTAGTAACGCAACAATCCAATCTTCACAATTGTAATTATGTATGACATTAGGAGAGAACATTAATTGACCTAACTCAATATTAGAGGGTAATTCACACTCATTACATATCATTATCAGTCTGACCTCTTTTCTTTTTTAATTTTATAAATTTATCATATATTGTTTTTCGCATTTTAACATTATAATATATTCCACCATCTTTGAATACTATAATATATTTACCCTTTTCTTTAACAAACATATCTAAAACATCATTAAGGTCTATATAAACCTTTTCTCCGTCGATTGTTTCTATCAATTCTACCTTAATAGATGCCATAATTATCCTCTAATTCTTTGAGTGTCAATGGTGTTTTGTTAATGATTACAATCATACACTCCTCGCCTTCACAATTTTGATATAAATTATTTTGTAATTTGTTGGTATACTCATTATTATCATCTTCCCAATGTACACTAATATAATCATTTGTATCATCATCATATATTAAATCTATACGAGTTATGTCTCTATATTTTAATCTTTCTTCTAGTGTATCATCATTTCTAAAATCACCAAAACCACTTTTTTGTTGTAGCCCTTTTTGATTAATTACTAACATAAATTGGTCGCAAAATATTTCGTCATAGATTTCACCATCTCTATATTGAAAACAATTAATGCCAATATTTTTATATATCCTATCTAAAGTACACATATAAATCATATCTGGTGTCAAAGTACACGACTCACAATTTTCAAAAACTATATCTAATTGTTTTATTTTTCTATCTTTATTTACCATTCTGTAACCTCCTTAGCGTTCTCATTTCTTCCCCATAAATCAGCCTCGTGCAATAATTCCAGCATATAATATAAATCATCGTCGTTAAACAACTCTTTTATTGGCGTCATATCTTCTCTACGATACCATTCCATATGATTTAATATTAAGGCTGCTATTTGGTAATCACCATCACATAATCTAACTCGGTCTAAATCGTCAAGCATACGTTGTTTTCTAATATGGCATAAAAACGTATATGCTGAAATTCTTTCGTGTCCATAATATACATAATGTCCCTTTTTCTCATTAAATAATCTTGTATATAACTTTCCAAAATCGTGATAGCGAGCTGCTTGACGTAAAATCCCTTTATCAATATTTAAATGTAAATCTTCTCCTAATTCTATTGCATACTTAGTAACGGCTTTGATATGTTCTGCTAATGTTTCATTATGATGCGGATTGTCTTGTGAATATCCTTCACAATCTTTGATTAAAAAATTATAATCGTAAACGTCGTTGTACATTCCACCGTCAATTAATGCGATATTATCGTAACCCTCATAATACATAGGCACTTCAATACTTTTTATCATTTGTTCTAATTTATCCCAAGGAAGATGTCTTTCTGTGCGTGTCATATTTCTTTCTAAAACAATGTTTATTGGTGTACAACATAGATAAGCATTAATTTCAACATTTGATATTCTATTTTTAATATCTTTTATTAGTGCTTCACGACGTTTTCTAACAAGATTTGTTGCGTCATATATAACATCAAAACCATTTTGTAAAGCTAAAACAGTTTCTCGTTTCATTCTTTCAAAAACCTCGCCGTTATGAGTTTGGTCTTCAAAACCATACATATCTATTCGTATTTGGTCGCTTGACAAATAAACTGAATTATTTGTTAATAAGTATTTTTTAGCGTAACTTGATTTTCCGCTACCAGGAAACCCAATCATTATATTTAATGCTGTCATATAACCCTCTCCTACCTTAATTTTATTCTAACAAAAAAAATGTATTTTGTCAATACATTTTTCATATAAAATTTCTAAAAGGTATTTAAATAATTAAAATATTGAGTTGCATTTAATTCATCAGTATTGACTTCCGCAATTTTCTTTTTATTCGCCATCCTTATCCTCCTTAAACCGAAAATTACACTTCTTATCTACTAAACCTTTTTCAATGTAATTATCAACATATCCCTTAAAATCAAATTCCTTAATAATACATTCACTATTAAAACATCCGTGACAACTATTTTTAGGGTACCAATAATCATCTATACCATTTTTTTTAATGTTCATAGCATTATATTTCAACCAGTTATCAAAATTTTTGTTAATAGTATCAATTCCACAGCAACAATTACTATCACTTTCTTCGTGCAAATCATTATCTCCGCAACCTACAGGACACTCGCAAACTTCTTTAATTGCTTGTATATTTTTTAATTTTACTTCCCTTTTTAATTCATAATTTCTACCAGTGCATTTATAATCTTCGATTTTATATGGTGATATTTTAAATAATAATTCTGCCTTTTTACGATTATCGTTACTAATTTTTAAATGTTCAACAGTTAGATAATCAATATACCCGTTCACACTTTTTACCATTGAAATAGCACTGTCAATCTCTACTAATGGTTGAAGTCTAACCCCAACCCAAAAGCCTTTATTATGTAGTTGTTTAATAAATTCAATTCTTTGTTGTGGCGTTGGCGTATTGGTTTCAAATTGTCTAATTAAATCTATATTATCAGAAAATAAACTTATTTGAAACGCGTGTAATTCTGGATTTAGTATTTCCCAATATTCTGCTGGTAAAACACTTTGTTTAGTAGAAATTAAAATTGGATAATTATACTTATTAGAAAGTTTTAACAGTTCATAAGTCACTTTATGTGTCCATTCTCTAGTTTGAAAAGGGTCTGACATTCCGCCTAAATGCAATGGCACCCTATGACGCAATAATTCTATAGTTATGTTGTTACTAGGGGTGTCATCGTCTAATGCTTTACTAAAAATTTTTTTTATTTTTTCTATATCAGCGACTTGTGGAATAAATTTAATATTCCCGCCACGATTATTTGCAAAACAATATTTACAACCAAAATCACAACCCCTATAAGTGTCTATACGAAAAGGATTTCCACAATGTCTAAATTGCTGTGTTAATCCGATAGGATTTTTATATATATGCTCTTTAGTTAATGTTGTCATTTTATTTTTCCTCCAGTTCTACACTCCATAATGTATGAGATAAATTTATTTTTAGCTTTAACACTTTAATTTCCCCCTTTTATAATTTTAAACATATCATCAATATTATCTAATAAATCATATTGTTTTTCACTTATTGAAGTTCTAGCAAATTTTTTCTTAACTAAATCAATATAAAAAGTATGTGTTCCATCATCACCCATATAACATTCTTTCCATCTTTCTTCCCCAATAATGTTCTTTACATTTAATTGTTTAGTGCATAAATTATCAAAAGAAACTACTTTGAATTTATTCAAATAAGAGCCTAAATTATTTGAAAGCCACTCAATCTTTTCATCTATTTCTTCTTTATGACCATTTTCATAATAATCCTTACCTCTATTTTTTATTGTTTTATATCCAAGAATTAATATCTTTAAATCGTTATTTGCCAATTTATCCAATTCATTTTTGGTAATAATCCCAGCAATAGTATGAATAACAGCCGTTGGAAAGTTTTTGACCTCATTTATGAACTCTTCGTTAGGATAAACTAAAGATACTCCTAAACCCTTAATTAATCTGTTATCTATTAAGTATTTAATGAAGTCTATATTTTTCATAAAATGTTTTTGATTTACCGTCATACTTACGATAACTTCTTTTTTCTTCATCCTTTTTAGAAAAGGAATTAAATCAGGATGGCTTAAATCATTGCCATTTATCGCTAATTCGGTATATGGGTGTATTGTATCTAAAAAGTCAAGAGATAAAATATCTGCATGGTTGGATTTTGGCGTGCATCCTTGATAGCACCATGGACAACCACCATCACATTTATCCGTTATATTTACATCACAACTTTCGCTAAATTCAAATTCAAAATTAATATCGTCTTCATTTATTGTTTCATGTATTTTAGTACCATTTTCAATATTTATAGAAGTAATACAATTACCATTTAAATATCTTCTCCAAGGAGAATGTGGCAAAGGTTTAAAAAGAACATCTTCTATATCCCAACCCTTTTTAAATCTAAATTTAATTGTGTTAGGTTTTATATGAACTAAATTAGACCATTCTTTTATAGTTTTATTATAATTTTTATATTTTATTTTTATAGTATTTCTCTTGTTTGATGCCTGTTCTTCCATTTTTATCCACCTACAATTCTCTATACAATAATCTCCATTAACATCAATTCTATCTATTGTTAAACTTTCTTTATAGCAGTTTTTCATTGCCCAATCGTAAAACTTTAAAAAATCATTTTTCCATTCTTCACATACGTTTATTCCTCTTGCCCCATAAGCATAATACTTTGTAGAATTTTTATTATAGCACCTGCTAATCATTGTTTTATAAACTCTATATATTTTTGATGTAGATAATCCATTTATTTTTTTTGTAGACTTACTCGTTTGCTCTTTTTGATAACATCCACATGAACGAGTATGTCCAGATGCTATTTTATTGCCTCGGATAATCTTTTCATTTCCACAATCGCATTTACATCTATACCATATTTCATTCCATCCTCTTTTATCTTTTTTATTAATTTTTTCTATAGGAATTAATCGATTATATCTTTTCCCTAAAACAATTTTATTTTTCTCCATTTATTATACCTTCTATAAAAGCAATGTTGTCTTTATAATTCTTCGTCATAATGTTGACAAAACTATCAATAAAATCTTTAGTAAGTTCTTCATGCTTTAGACTTTCAAAAACAAGCACTTCAATAGCCATTTTATTTTTTAATTTTTTTAATTCTTCAATCATTCTAATCAAGCCTTTCTAATAATTTGCCCCATAATAACCAAACGCAACCACAATATCTCCATTTGGTGTATTGTATTTATCGACATATGTTTCGTATTCTATATAATCATAGTCGTTAAACTCCTCGTATGTATAATATGTTTTATCATCGTCGTTTAGATATTCTTCAAATTTATCCTTAAAATCTGAGTCTTCTTTACTAACTCCTGTATTTTCTTTTAGAAATTCCTCTTCCACCGTTTCTTTAGGAACCAATTCATCATTCCATCTATTCCAATACATCTCACCATTTTTCCATTTTAAGAACTCACTCTCCATACACATTGTTATTGAATGTGTACTACTACTATTTGTTTCAAATGTTCCTATTCTTATCGTTCTCATAATTACCTCCTAATCGTGTCCTAATTTAATAACTTGTGTTGGGTCTAATACTTCTGCCAAATAATCTCTTTCTTCTGTTATTAAATCAGCCAAAACACCATCTAAATTTCTTTCCAATAACTGATGATTAATATATACTATTTCATCAATATCTCCTTTGTACTCTTTTGGGAACACTACTTCTTTCCCATACTTGTTTTTTACATAGTTTGAAATTCTTTTAAAATCATAAGAATTACTAACTTGTTCTACTAAGTCTTCATAATCTAAACAATCATATTTGTAATTGTTAACAATATGCGATACTAAATATGATACTTTTCTTTTTAATGTAGTAAATGTACCACCATCGTCTGTATTAATAAACTCTATGACAATTTTATCACCAACTGGTGTATATGTATCTAAATTTACATTGCCACAATATGACAAACTATGCGTGCTACTACTATTAGTTTCAAATGTTTTATTTCTTGTCTTTTTCATACTAATTTCCTTTCAAATATACATCATTATCTTTTTCATATTCTTTTAGTTTATCCCAAAACTCACCGACATCTTCATAATTAGGACATTCCTCAGTTCCAGTATTTATGTAGTTGTTATCATAATCATATTCAAAACCTATCGTTTTTATATTATAGCCACGATATTCGTCGCCACCAACTGTTATATATGAATTATTGTTAAATAGAAATTTTTTTAAATATTCGTCATCATTTAATATTTTGCTTAAAAACCCATTTGTATCAAAATCCTCACAATGGTCAACATACGGATAAGGTTTTTCCCAACTATGCATATAGACAAATTCAATATTTCCAAGCTTTCCCTCTCCATCGTTATCTATATATTCAAAAATATCATCAGGTTTTGGGGCTCCGTCGTATGGTTTATATTTTACAATTTGTTCTATTTCTTTATATATTTTATTAACTCTTTTTTTAAATTCTATTATAGTATCTTTGGTAACTTTAGTTTTTCTGCTGTTATCAGTCCAACCCTCAAAATCTTTTAAAATCATATATGTATATGCCAATTTCTCGTCCCAGTGGTCAACTAATCTACATTCTTCTCTGCCAAAATCATATTTATGGTCAAGACTATCCCCCATATCCCAATCTTCTTCTTTTACCTTTTTAGGAATTACAATAGCATGGGTAGAACTAGAATTTGTTTCAAAAGTATTTGTTCTAATTGTTTTCATTTTCTTCCTCCTTATTTTTGTTTTCTAATACCGCACGTTCCTCATTTTCGCCATCATAGAACGATAATTCTTCCGTCATAATTGACTTCATTTTATTAATGATTTCCTGTTGTTTTTTTAATTTGGTTTCTAAACTTATTAATTTGTTACTTATATTTTTGAAAAAGTCTGGTTTTAGCCAACTGTATAAATCGTAATCATAATCTATAAATTTTCCATCAATAGTTGTTATAAATTCTTCCTCTAAAAATTTATCTATATTGCGTTTAGTTATATTCTGATTTATTAATGCTATTGTTGATAGTCTGTATTGGTCAAATTGGTACTGGATGTCTTCCAATTCTTTTAATAATTCTTTTTCCATTATTCACACCATTTCTTTCCATTAATTTTGTTATTCTTGTAACATTTCAATCTCTTGATTTAATTCTTCTATCTTATCTTTTAGTCTAGTAATTTCTAATTCCATTGCTCCACCATCTAACCAATGATGTAAATACCCCTCATCAAATTCTCTTTTGTCTATTATCGATTGCCCAAACAAATTACAGGCACTAGATAATAATCGTTGCAATCTACAAGCTTGTTCTTGATTAAGTTTGCTATATTCTTTATCTTTATATATTTTGCCACACAAATCTTCGCCATAATAGCAAACCATATCATAACTGATTTCTCTAATCATTTTTAATATTTCTTGTAGTGTTAAGGTACTAATAACATATTCTAATACCTTATTCATTCTATCTAAATTTAATTCTTTTGCGTAAAAATCTTTACGAGGTTGTATATCTTTTGTGATTTCATTATTCATTATCGTTTCCGCCCTCTATATAAGAACTATCACTTAGTAGAAAAGTTAATAATGTATCATCGTCTTTATATATTTCTTCTATTTCTTCTTGATACCAATCTTCGTGGTCTACAAAACCACTATTATATTCTTTATAAGTAGGCAATTCAAAATCAATTCCTAGATTATGCAATCTTTCTTGAATTGGTTTTATTTTGTCTTGCAAATTCTTTTCATTAAAATCGTAACATACTAAACATCTAATCATATATGCCAATTTTTCTTCTACACTGCTCCAAGTTTCCCATTGCCAACCAAACTCTCCGTACCAATCGGGTTTTACTGTTATAGGTAAATCGTATTTCCAGTCATTTCTATCACTGACTGTTATACAATGTGTACTGCTACTATTAGTTTCAAATACTTTATTCCTCTGCTTTAGCATTTTTGCCACCCCTTTTTGCTTTCTTTTTCTCTAATTCTTCATTTAACCTTTTTACTTCACTTTTTAATTCTGCTATTTCTTTCTTTTGCTCTTTAGTCAAGGTGTATGTTTCTGCATACAAGTCGTGATAATATAAATATTGGTCGAACCCCTTTGATTTTTCTTCTAATAAACTAATGTATTTTTTAACTACATCATCATATTCCCCTTTTAACTTTTTATAATCTTCCTTATCGTATTTTCTTTTCTTTCTTAATTGCTTGTTCTCTTCAAGTATAATGTTCTCGTCCCTTTCTCCAAAAAAGTCTTTAAATATACCCATAATATTTCCTCTCTTTTATTTTAATAATTTCTTTATTTCCTTTTCTGCAAGCACTTTTCGTTCTTGCGTATCGTCTGCGTCTAAACCAAATCTACGATACCTATATTGTTGATTAAGTTTCTTTGTTGTTTTGCGTATTTCCATTAAAAAGAATGGTCTTTGTGTTTCTACTGCTAATTTGTTTCTATGTGTACTATATGTTTTCTTAATTTCATAATCATTACACAAACCTCTTCTTATTAATCTTTTTTGTTTAATCAACTTAATCATTTTAGCACATTCTTTAGCCGACAAATTATTGTTTTCAATATAATGTAGTAAATCGCTTAACTCCTCATCTACTTGTGATTGTAAATTAGGGAGGTCGTTAAAATAATCATCTATATCTTTTAACATTTCCTCTACACCTAATATTTGTGAAACAATAGGAGAGAAAGAGGTGTCAGTTTCCTCCATTCCTCCTTCGTTTTGTTCTAATTCTTGTTCTTCCATTTGACATGACAATTCTTCCAAACTCATACCAACTTTAGCAAGTTCTGTCATTCTTATACCTCCTAGTCTTCTTCTATATTTCTAAATGCGTCTTCGTTTAACATAGCCATTTTTATTGCGTCCTCTTTAGAGTGAGAATAATTATTTGTAGTAGCCATATTTGAATGCCCTGCCATATCTCTTACTACTTGTATAGGTACTCCTTTATTAAGTTTTCCAGTAATAAAGCCGTGTCTTAATTTGTGTGGGGACATTTCGTCGCTCCAATACAAACCAATTCTACTAGCACAAGTTTTTAAACTTTTTGAAAAACTTTGCCTTGTTAAAACATTTCCCTCGTCGCCAATAAACAACAAGTCAGTCTTTACTCCAGTTCTTTCCACAATATGTTTCCTTTTATTATTAATAAAATCTTTACATATTTTAACACAAGATGGCGTAAACCATATAGTTCTTTCCTTTCCACCTTTGCCCTCAATGACTGCAAAACCTCTTTCAATATCAGCACAATTAATTTGTATCATTTCTTTAAAACGAACTCCAGTGCATTGCATTACCGATATACCCGCCCTTACTCTTTCATTTGACGACATTCTAATCATTTGTTCTGCTATATTTCCGTCTGCATATTTTCTTTCTTTATGTGGTGTCTTTGCAATAGGTATATTTCCAATTTTCCTATCAACTAATATATCTTTTTCAGTTTCAAGATATGAATAAATCTGTTTTATTGCACTTAATTTATTATTTCTAGTAGACGGCTCATTTCCTTTATCTACTTGTTTAGAAAGCCAGTCTTTGATAATTTGTGCGTTTACATTTATGAAAGTTTTATAATCTTTAATATTCATTTCTTCACAAAATTCTTTGATATGATTGATATATAAGTCTACACTATTACTATTTCTACCCTCAATGTCAACCTTGTAAGTTTTAAATTCTTTTAGTAAAATTTCCATATTCATATTTATTTCACCTCCCTCTATCTTCATTAATAGAATATTATATTTTTATTACTTTGTCAAGTTATATTTGCCAATTCTCTCTAAATCTAATTGATATAGGGGATAAATGCAAAAACCACTAGCTTTGTATTCTCCCGTCGGTAGCCCAAAATCATTGTCTACTAAAAAGTCTTCAGCCCAAGAACAATTATTGGTGTCAATGTAAGCCATATTTTTTTCCAATAAGTCCCCAAGATTGACTGTTATAATAGCCAATGGCGTACCATCTTCGCATACTAATTCTAGTGCCGTGTTATTATTTGAATAACTTCTTATATTCATTTCTTTAACATTATGATTTTTTACTCTTAACATTATTTTTCCTCCTTAATCAATACAATTTTATAGAAAGTTCCGTCAAAATTAACCTTAACTTCTTTATTTATTATTTGTTTTACTGCGTCAACTTGCTCTTGAAAGAACACATAAGTAGTTCCTTTGTATTTCAATTCTTCAACTGCGTCCTTTACCACATTTTTAAAATATGTATTTTCCTCAACATTTTCCATCATTTGCTATCTTTCTCCTTATTTCATAATATAATTATCTTTATTTCTATGTTTGCCATCAATAATGTCTTTGATTAAAGTATGACTAACACCATATCGTTCTGCAAGTTTACGATAACTAACTTTTGTTGTAGGGTCATTATCTTTTAAATTATCTTCTTTACCTTGCTTATACAATAGTTTAATTTCTTCTACTTCTGCATCAGTTAATTTTGCTAATCCGTTGTTTTGCCCTTGACTAATGAATTTTCTTTTGACTGCTACTAAATTATTTATATGACAATCTTTATTGTCGCCGTTAATATGTTGTATCACAATCGTTTTATCGTTAAAATTAAAATTTTTGTAGTTAAAAGCATAATATACAAATCTAGCATAATAAACCATTTTGGCTTTCTTTTTATTTCCCCATTGTACTTTTATTTGCCTGTTATAATTTATTTCCTTGCCGTGCAAACCAATAATTCGCCCGTCTTCATAAATGGTATAACCCCATAATTCAACCTTTCTCATTATTTTCTCTCCCTTATGTTATTTGTTTTCAATGTAATTTTTTAATTTATCAACCCCAAGTGTAAATACTATTGCAAAATCAACACTTACACTCTCTTTATCTTTTCTATAAAACTTTACTATCTTTTTAGTATTGTTTACTTTATAACCCCCGATTTTCTTCGTTGCTTTTGCTATGGCTAAATCTTGTGAAATGTTTTTACATATTTCTCTAAACTCAAATTTGCCATATTCTTTAATAAATTCGGCATTACTCATAAACATTACCTCTTTTTCTTACTATTATTTTCTTGTGTTATAGTTCCAAAAATACCTCTCAAACCCCAAATTAATAATAGGTCTAGCATTATTCCACCTCCATATATTTACTATATATAGAGTATTGATATTCATTTTCATAGTAAATATCGGCTATAAGCATATTTTCTTCGTCGTCCTCAAAAAGTCTGCCCTCCCAAATATCACTACTTTTTTCCGTTTCTTTTAAATATTTTTCATTAGGGTCTATTACAATATCACATTGCTCTTTTACCCTATCTAATATATATTGTGCCGTTCTTACACAATCTTTATCTGCAAATACTTTTAAAATTCTTTCACGATACTTTTCGTCATTTATATTTTTACAATCTAGTGAATAACTTTCATACACCACATACACACTATTCATTATTTCCCTCCTTAAATTCTGCTAACATTTCATTAACAACCACCAACTCTGCTTGTAGTTGTGTTATTTCGTAGTTGTGCAACCTTATTGCATTTTCTATTTCAATTTGTCTGCGTCCCAAATCAATTTTTTTCATCATTTTAATTGCTTGTTCATCGCCTTGTTGAGGAAAACCCTCTCGTAAATATTTATCTAGTGTAGGTCTTGAAATGCCCATTTTTTTTGCCAATTCAACCTTTGTTAATTTTTCCTCGTTCTTTGCCATATTTACACCTTCTTTATTTTAATAGTTTCTATAAAATTAATAATGTCGCCAATTTGATATAAGTCTACTTCGTTTCTCTTTTTAGACACTTCTTTTTCTTCGTCTTCAAAGTATTCTCCGTCGTCTAACATATCAATTAAATCATAAACTTTTTGTAGATTTTCTTTCAAATATTTCAAACACTCATTTGCCTTGTCTTCGCTCTCAATTAAACTATCGTCTTGATATATAGAATAACTTAATTGTGCTAGATTTTTGATAGGTAGTTCATTGTAAACGATTTCGTCAGTTTCAATTTCCCCACACTCTTCGTCTTCCGTGTTATCTAACATACCATAATAATTTTGTTGCACTAATCTTTGTAATTGTTGTGAATTAGGCAATTTGTTATGCTCTTCATAATATTCGTTAACTGCTTTTTGAAAATCTTTTGCTAATTCATATTCAAATTCTCCGTCCCAATTAATTCCCATATAGTTCATATCTAATTCTACTAACATAGTTTCCATAATTGTATCACTATCGCTAATTTCAATATCAACTATCATAATATTATCGTCGTTTTCTTTTCTAGCCAAGTCCCAAATACATACATTTAATTCCATATTATTTTACCTCCAATTTTTGCAAATAATATTCTCTTCTATTTAATTCGTTTTCATAATTATTATCAAAAAGAACACCAACATATACACCTGTCCACTCAACTATTGTATCTTGCATACCAAGACTTTTAACATAGTCTTTTTCGCTTTTATAGATTTCCATAAGTTTTGCTTGTGCTTGTTCTTTTGTCATTAAACCATAATTCTGCACGATAACGGGTGCGTCCTCTTTTGTATCTAAATCAACACATATAATAGTATAATTTTTCATAAGTACCTCCTATAATTTACTTTTCAAGTCTTCTATTTCGTTTTCTAGTGCCGTAATTTCATAAAGTTCTTGCTTACCATAAGCACACACTTTAATTTTATCATTTAAATATTTTAGTTCTTTTTCTTTGGTTTCAATTAACTTCTCTAATTCTTCATAACAATAATCTAAATATTCATTACAAATGTCCCAAATTTCGTCTAATTCTTCTGCATAAGGTATTTCCTCATACATAAATTCATAACAACCAAAATGTTCTTCCATAACTCTTTCCATTTCGTCTTCACTTAAATTGTGTAATATTTGATATTGACTTCTAATTCCGTCATAATCACTTCTACACCAATCTAACAACACTTCTGCCCCGTCTAGTCCGTTATTTACATTGTTAGTAATTTCTTCTAATAATTTTGTGTTATTGTCGTCAGTTTTTGACCAAAAATCATATAATTGTTTTATCACTTTTTCTTTCATACTCTTTACACCTCCACATAATCGTAAATATCAGTATCAAGTTCAAACCAATTAAATTCATTACTAATATTTTCTTTAATAACTTCTAAATCGTTGCCATATTCCATTATTTCTTCATATTTTTCTCTTTTAATTCTATTAATTTCGTCTTGCAAATCTTTTACACTATGTTTATTATGCAACATAATTACACCATAATCTACATTATTGTCTACACAATCTTTTATTCTAACTGCTCTATAATCTTCTATATTCATAATTTCCTCCTTAAATAACCAATTAATTCAATTCCTCAAACCATTTTTCTTCGTCTTCATCAGTTAAATCTTTTAATAAATCTGCTCCCAATATAACAACTTCGTCTTTTTCTTCTGCTCTATTATAAACCTTAACTGCTATTCTTAAACTTCCCTCTAAATCATAATAAGTTTTGACACCCATAATCAAATATTCTTTTAAGCCCTCTTGCACTTTTAAATTTTGTCTTAATTGTTTTGCAATATCTAATAATAAACTATTCATTATCTTCATCTCCTATTCTTTCATAGTATAAATTACCCATTCTGTCCTCCTTAATTATAACACATAATTGACTTCAATGGTCTATTTAATTCCATTAATCTCAAAATTATTTCGTCAATGCCGTCAATATAATGGTCTTTACTTTCTTTTATTTCTTCTATAAATTTGCCACTTCTATAAATATTATTTCCTACTGCATAATAATATTCTTGTTCGTCGTATGGGTGGGAAGAGTTCACATAAACTTCGCCATCTTCACTAATGCCCGTGTTATATTTAACATAGTTATACATATTCACTAGCACAAAATCTAAATTGCCACTATCGTCCCAAACTTCCACCTCTGGTAGCACCGACAAACCATTATCTTCTTGTTTTATTGTAGCACAAATGCTCTTAAAATTTAAGTCTATTACACCTCTTGTGTCCCTTAAATCGTTTGTTATGCCATATCTAGGGTTATCATAAATTAATTCCACTAATGAATTTATATCTTTTACACCATTAATTATTGTTCTTAATTCGTTAAAATCTTCTAAACCTTTATGTATATTAATCATAATTATTCCTCCTCGTCTAATATTTTTAATAAGTCTTCTCCTACTAAATCATATTGAATATTTCTACTTGTTATATATTCTCTAATCTTATCTTCTTTTGTTTTTGGCTTATCAATATCATTTAATGCTCTTAAAAAATCACTCATAAATGTAATCATATCTTCAAAACCACTTGCACTAATATCATTCATATTTAGTGGCTCATTAATATCACAATCTGCTATATAATCATAACAACCCTCTATGAATTTGTAATGTGTGTTATAGACATCTGCAAAATCTTTATCAGTGTTATCTCCTAAATTCCAACCATATTCTCTCATTTTTTCAAATACTTTTTCTTTTATATTTCCAACTCTACTAATAGGTACAACAAGTTCATTTTCACTTATTTTTTCTTCTCCTATTAATTGTAAATCATATAATTCTAATACTTTAACTAATGTTTCTTGTAAAACCCACCAAATATTACTATTTACTCTTAATTCTCCTTTATAGCCGTTTTCTACATATTCAAGCATTTTATCAATATCTTCAAATAATATATTCCACTCTTGTAAATATCTTAATTTCCACTCATCATCTCTAACTGCTATTTCAAAACTCTTTTTAATTAATTCATTTATTCTTTCATCTTTATATTCTTTAAACATTTAAAATCTCCTCCTTAATCAATTATATTTCCATATTTATCAACAAACTTACTCATATTCTCTTCATCACTTTCAAACATTTCATCTAATTCATCAATTTTACTTGAAAAGTTAATATCTATTAAATTGTCAATATCTTCTAATAAACTTACTAATCTAGCATAAGCCTTTTCTCCATTTTTACTTAACTTACCATTTTTCTTAAATGGTCTTTTACAATTAAAATAATCTTTTAAAATTTCTTCTTCACTTTTCATAATTATACCTCCTCTGCTATTAAATCTAATACACTTTTTAAACTATCATATTCTTTATATAAATCGTCTAGTGTGTAGTCATTTTTTCTAGCATAATCTACCAAGTCTATTATTCGTTGTGTTATGTCAAGATTATCATTAATAAATAATGTATCGTCGCCCTCTCCATAACTAATAATATCAACTTCTCCCGTTATTTGCCATTCTTCTTGTAAATCAGTATCAAAATTTATGTTAGATACATAAACCCAAGTGTTATAATCTGCACCATAGAAAGTAGTATAACCATTTGCCCTATCTCCAGTTTCTTCAAACTCTTCTTCAAGTGCTTGTATTCCACCATTTTCAAGTAGTTCTTTTGCTTTCATATAACCCTCGTATGCTAATTCATAATCAAAATATTTTCTTGTTTCTTCCATTTTAATCTTCCTTTCTCTTTACACTTATATTATATCATATAATTTCCGTATTTAGTAGTTTTAATTATAATTTTTTTCATAACTTTCGTGTACTTTTTCTAATAAATCGTATGCTTGTTTTAATAATTTATGGTCTTCTACTTCAATTTCATTATTAAAACATACTTCACACCAACCTATAAGTCCTTGTAGACAAGTCATTGCCGTTTCTAACTGCTCTTTTTCCCCACAAGTTTCTTTTAAGTTATAACAAAATTCACAATTACCAAAACTCATAGAATTAAAATCTTTCCTAACATAATCATTAATTATTTCTTTATATTCCTCAGTCGTATTATTCATTGTCGTCGTCCTCCTCATATTCGTCTAAAAAATCACTATCTTCATACCAATAATATTCTAGGTCGCAACAAGTCATACAATGCAATTCTTCTCCTACTTCATAATCTCCGTCAACACAACGACAAATATATACCTTATCTCCGTCAACTTTATGTTCTAATGATTTAACTCTTAAATCTTCTTTATTTAATGTTTTGTAAAAGTCAAAATATATATCTTCAACATTGCTTATTGCATTATCTAATTTACTAATGTTTTCTTCCATTTGTCCCGAACAATGGTCTATACAACCATTTTCTCTTATATCTCTTAAATATTCATAACTTCTTTTTAATTCTGCTAATATTTCTTTATTAGTCATTTTTAATCTCCTCCTTAATCTTTTCTAAAACTATCATATAATAATCGTCATATATCTCAATGCCCTCGTTATAAACTCTACAAGCACCAAGTATATTTTTATTTTCTAATAAATCTAAATCAACTTCTTGTATGAACCAGTCGTACTCGCTGTCGCTTTGTGTTATAGTTCTTTCCAAATAGTTGTTATATTCCGTAACTGCTTGTTCTTTGTTGTTATATAGTGCTACTAATTTAGTGTTTACTAATAAATCTTTTAAGTTTCTGCACTCGTCAGTATAACTTTCATATAATAAATACATAGCAACCTCCTTATTTTTCTAGCCACAATTTTGTTTCTAACCAATTAACCTCAACTTTATTCTTTATTTCTTCAATAGTAGGTATTCTTTTGTAGTCGTCATAGTAATCATTAATAAATCTTTGAATATTTCTATGTAATTCGTCTGCAAATTCGTCGTCTTTATTTAAACCCATTTTATCTAAATCTAATTCTAAATCGTAATTATCTAAAATAGTTTCACTATCACTAATCTCCAAATCTACAATGACTTTATTTGTATTATCAATATCTTCAATATTCCAAATACAACAATTAACTTTCATTATCTTCTTTCCTCCAACCACTTAATCATATTTTCTCGGTCTTTTGTTTCAACAAGTTCAAAACCAACAAATGGACAAAGTTCACAAATGTAAATGTGTGTTCCGTTATATTCTTCGTGTGTCATACAACTTTCTTGACACATAGGACAAATCATATCGCATTGACTAGCATTAAGAAATTCAATTACTTCTGCTATTATTTCATTACATTTTGCAATATGTTCGTTAGTGTCGCTTAATTCGTCTAACACCTCTTGTAAATAACTTAATGCCATTTTTACAAACTTCTTGTTGTCTGCTTTTTCGTTAATTTCTTTTAATAAAATATCTTTTAACTCTTCTAGGTTGTTAATATCTTCATATTTATATTTCATAATATTTCCTCCTAATCTTTCTTACTCTTAACACTTGACTTATCTAATTCGTCTAATGCTCTGCTAAACATAAATTCTAATAATTCTAATGCACTTAATACACTATCGTATGTATTGAATTTTCCACTAAATAATTCCTTTTTATTTAATACAATAGTTAAACAATAATTATTTGCCCCTCTATTAATATATGCAAGTTTCCAATTCTTATACTTCAATACACTTTCATTAAGTGATTTAATCTTTTCTTCTATTATTTGTAATTTTTCTCTCGGTGTCATTTTTAACCACCTCCTTTTTACACTTATATTATATCATATAAAAATTATATTTAGTAGTTTTTAAAAATTTTCTAATTCTTTTTTAAAAGTTTCTAACCAACTTTCTTCCCACTTTGTGCCGTCTTTATATTTAACTGCTATATTATATAGTTCTAAACCATAATTAATTGCGTCGTCGTCATTTTCCCACTCTTGCTCGTCCCTAAAATAATCTATGGCTCTCCCTACTATTCTATTTACAAGTTCACTAAATGTTTGATAATCTTCGTCCTCTACAAGTTTATTTAATTGTAGGTCTAATATATTAAACCCACTTCCCGTATTGACGGGTTGCCACTCATAGAAATCACAAAAATTTTCTAACACTTCTAAATCTTCGCCACCACTTAATTTGCTTAAACTAATATTTTCAAATTTTTCTCTAAACATTTGTTCGTGTGCTATTCTTTTTCCATAATCAGTAATATCATATACTTCTTGATTAGGAATTTGCATTATACTATCGTGATATTCTGCATAAACTTTCCACCTTTGTTCTCCGTCATCTTTGCACTCGTCTAGTTTATTAGATAATAACTCGTGAATTTGCTCCCAATAATGATATGCACTAACCATATTGTTGTCTTTATATGCTTGTCTGCATTTATCTATAAGTTCTTGATACATAATTATTCCTCCTTATTATTGCAATAGAGAGTAATGGCTATTTTACCATTACTTCTCTAACTACATTTAATACTTCTTCTTGTGTAGGTATTCTTCTAACATTGTAATATAAATCTTTAACATTTTTAGAAATTTCATAACAAATATTGAATAGTTGTATTTCTTTATAACCACTAATATTTACTACTAATTCATATTCTCCTAATACATTATCGTCAGTACCTACTAACATAATCTTTAAACCATTTTCGGTATCTTTAACACCAACACCAACTAATGTTGCTAATGGCTCATAATCTTCTTCGTTATCGTCGTTATCTTCATATTCTTCGTCAAATAATTCTTCAATTTCTTCTTCATAGTAATCGTTAATATTATCTCCATAAGTATTTTCTACTAACTCATACACTTCAAAATCTTCTCCTCTCATTTCTTTGTTGTATCTTAATTCTTCTTGAATATAAGTACCACAACTTTCTTTTGTTTCATATTCTGCAACTGCATTGCCTTTGTAATAAACTTTAAACATTTCTTTTCCTCCTTAATTTTATTAATGTTTCTTTATTTTACAATTATATTATATCATACAATTTAATTATTTAGTAGTTTTTCAATAAATTTCTCGTCATTGTGTAGGTCGTGTAGTAATGTATCAATACACTCTCCAATACTTCCAAATGTATCGTCATAAATATTATCTACATAATTACCCTCATTATCAATAAATTCAATTTCAAACCAATTACCTAACATAAAACATAATTTACCACTCTCAACTGCTTTATAGCACTCGTCGTTGTTTCTAACATAGTATCTAATTATATCGTCATAGTTTCGTGTATTTATATCTCCGTCAGTATATTCACATTTTAACTCTCCACGGCTACAACACCAAATACTACCATATTTGCATATACCTAGTTCATAACTATAACCATAATGAAAGAAGTCCATATCTTGATTATTTAATAATGATTTGTCTAGTGTAATAATTACACTATCTTTTAATTTTTCTCTTTCTGCTATTTCTTCGTCAGTATAATAATGAAAACCAACCCAATGCGTTTCGTCATACCACTTTGTAAATATTGCATAGTCCATATTTGATAAAACTATTTCTAATGGCTTACTTAAATCTAAATTCTTTAATGTAGTATTTAAAGTATATAAATCGTTTTCTTCTTCGTTGCCTACATATAAAGTCATATAAATATGGTCTACATATTCTTGCCCTAATTCTTCGTTCCAACAAAAACCTATTTGGCTACCCGTATAATTTCCATTATAAAAGTAATCTCCAATTCCAAAACCAAAATCTAAACTATCAAAATCTAATTCTATTGATTTATTGTTGTCTTTATTTCTAATTATTAATTTTTTAGTATTAAGTCTTTTTTGTTCTTCTTCCCAACATTTATCACAATATGCACTTTCATAGTCCTCTTTTGTTTTTCCACAATTAAAGCATATTTCTTTATTCATTATTATAACCTCCTAAAATCTAATATTCCTACATATACATTGCCGTCTTTTATTTCTGCTATAAAATCTTCGGTAGTCATTAAACCCTCATACCAATTTAATACATAACCATTGCCATATAACCTAGTATAATCTCCTATAATGTCAATTTCTCCGTCGTCATACTTTTCTGCATAAGCAATATAATGTTTTATTGCTTTATCTATCATATTTAATTGCTCGTTTGTTAACTCTGCTTTTAAAATATGATAATCTTTACAATTTTTTAGTCCCATATATTAATCTCCTCCACAACTTTTTTGTTATAGAATTTCATATATCTATCTAACCAAGTTTCAACTTCGTCGGTATATAAATTGTCTTTCTTTAATTCCCAAACTAAATTCTCATAATCTATTAAGTTTTGGTCGTTAATATTTTCTCCTATATATTCGTCAATTTCATTAAGTTTATCATAATGTCTATCTAATTTCTCTACAAGTTCACTTGCAAGAGTGATAAGTTCCTCACAAATTTTCTTGTAATTGTTATCACTCTCACAATTTTCAAACTCGTCTTGTAAATCATATAATTTAATTTCAATATTATGTAAACTATTCATTAGAAATTTACCTCCATTTTTCTATATTTAGCAAACTCTTTTAATGCTTGTTGTTCGTTTTCAGTCGGTTTTCTATTATGTAGTCCTCTTACTTGTACTATTGTGTTATGTCTAACTTCAAATGTTATTAAACTTTCTTCTTTGTCTTTTCTTAAAAAGTAAATTAAACACTCTCCGTCAATAACTCTTTTAATATAACTTGCTACACAATGATTTAATGTATCTCCCTCTTTTTTCAAGTCATTACTATCTTTTGGTGCTACTACACTATAAAATTTTCCTTTATATTCTTTAAAATCTTTATATCTGCTTTTAAATGTTTCTTCATTTTCTTTTTCAACTTTAACATTATGATTTCTACTTGTTATATCGTGTGTTTGTTTTAAATAACTTGAATATAATGTCGGCTTAATATCGTCTTGTTTACACATTCTCAAATAATCTCTTAATTCACTTACAAAATCTCTAACTCTATTATAACCTTGATTTATTGTTTCATTAATTACATAATTTGAGAATTTACCAAATGAATAATTATCTTTAAATACTTCTTCGTTTGCATAACTTGATAATAAAGTTTCTAATAAACTGCCGTTTTTATTATAGTAATAATTATTATTATAATTTATATTATAAAATTGTAAATCTTCTTCATAGTGTTTCATTTCGTCAATAGTTTCAAACCACTCACTTTCAGTTTTGTTTATACCATAAGTTTCGTTCTTTTTACCACCAATATAATCTCTATTATCAAATAATGTTCTAATAACACCTCTTTCAACTGCTTTATTATAAGTTTCTTGTGATACACCTATAATTTTATAGATAGGTAGTGCTTGTTCTAAATTTAGTTTTAATAAATCGTCCATTATTTCTTTTGGAGATGTTTTCAATATAATTTCAAAAGATTTATTACATAGATTTCTTTCTCTTAATTCTCTTAAATCATATCTTCCCTCATAATTTACACCATATAAAGTATTAACAAACTCTCCGTCTTTTATTCTTTCAAGAGGTTGTAATTCGCTCCGAGAAGTGTTTTCTTCAATAACTTGTTCAGTTTCTGCAATAAATCTTGCTTGTTTGTCGTCCATAAAACTAATTACTCGTTCTTCTAATAGTTTTGTGTTAAACTTTGTGTTATCTCTATTAATATTATATTTATATTTCTTTGTGATAATACTTGCTAATTCATAACTATACCCAACTACTACGGAAATAATATCACTTTTATTGTATATAGTATAAACAATATCGTCCTCTTCTATATTATCAACTTCAAGTCCCGTAGCAATATCAAATAAACTTTCATTACTTCTTCCGTCATATCTCACAACAACTCTTTTTGATAGAGGTATAAAATTGCTTGTATACACTCTTTCTACTTCTTTATGCAATTCTTCACTTTTTAATTCAATACTCTTTTGCAATTTTGTTATTTCTTTTTTAATTGCTTGTATCTTTTCTTCGTTCTTTGAATTTGCATTAATTAAACTTGTTAAGTCGTGTGTTTCTTTCTTATAATAATCTCTTAAATAATTAGTTTCCATAAAATTACCTCCTCTTTTACCATAACACTTCACAACTATTAAGGTCAACTATTTTAAAGTCGTGTCCTCCACAATATTTATGCACTCTATTTCCTTGCTTAAAACCATTTAATACTCTTGTTGTCATTTTTTGTCTATAAAACACTTTACCACATTTAACACAAGTTATTTCCCATTTATAATGAATTTCTTTTGTAGGTCTAACCTTGTTTGCTTTCTCATATATCTTATTAATACTTGTAGTTCTTGTTATGTGATAATCAGTTCTATTATTTACATAACTAGCATAGTATTGCCATTTTGCTTTGTGTCCTATTGTATCTTTAAAAGTGTGTAAAATTTCGTGAATAATAGTATTTTTTATATCGTGGTCGTCCCCTATTTCTAGCAACCAACTTGATATATTAATATCTTGTTTTTCACAACATTGTCCTAGTCTTTTCTTTGCTCTATAATTAATTGTATATCTAATATTATCTTTTAGCATTTTACCTAGTCCAATATCTCTTAATTCCTTTTCACTTTCTTTTACTAATCTTCTTAATTTTTGATTTAGTGTTTCCATAATATACCTCCTATAAAAAGTCTTTCTTTCTTTTTACACTTATATTATATCACATAAAATCAGTATTTAGTAGTTTTTTAAAAATTTCTCTTAACTAATTAAGATAAAATTTTCATTTTCTTTAACACTACTACCAATGTTTTCATTAATTAAATCTACTATCATATTATTTTCTTTTTCTCCGTTATTTTCAACAAGTTCACAAAACCAAGCATTATGTACTCCATTTAATTCGTCGTCGTTTCCTAAAAATACTCTTATTTTAGACAAATCTAACCCTTGTTCTTCTAATTTTAGTGCCACTTCTAATATGCTTTGCATAGTTAATTGTGTATTCATTATTTTTCCTCCTTTACATTTAATACAAACACTTGTTCACTATCGTTCAAATCAATATATAATTCGTTTTTATCGGTCAAATAAATACTTGCTCCGTTTTCGTATGCTAACTCCTCAATGTGTTCTGCTATAATCTCATATAAATTATTCATTAATTGTTCTTTTATCATTTTAATCACTTTCCTTATTATTATTTAATTCGTCGTCAATTACCATTTCAACCTTGTCTATGTATTTATTTAGAAATTCAAGTCCAAATTCAATTTGGTCTATCGTTATCTCTTTTTTAAAAATATCTTCAAAATATTCAATATCGTCATTAATGTCGTTTACATATTCATTATAAACTGCACATAATATTGCTTTCACTTTTTCTTTTGTTATTTCTTTATTATCAAACATAACTATTCCTCCTCGTTATCACTAAACATATCTAAAAAGTCTAATGCTTGATAATTATAAAAACCAGTTAATTCTCTCAATTTATCATAATAATCAAAATTGTCCTCTTTTTGTGATAATTCGTCTAGTGCTTTCATTAAACCATTTTCAAGGAGTTCTACATAATTAATATCTAGTTCATGTCCTAACTCTTGCATTAATTCTACCCCAGTTTCATTGCCAACTTGACTATAAATGTCTAATGGTGCAATTAGTTTATCAAAACACTCTATTATTTTCTTTTCTTTAATTTTATAAATATTCATATTGCTATCAATTACAATGCTATATGGCTCATTTAAAGTTGTCATATTATTTACCCCCTTTGGCTAATTTTTCTAACTTTTCAGTATCAAACATTATGTTTTTAAATAAAACATTTTCTTTTGTTTTTTTGGTATCTACTATATCAATATAATCACTTTTAGATATATCGGTATTACTTGTAAGGTCAAGAATATGTTTTTTGCCGTTTTCTTCTTCTATAATCATTACACCTTGTTTACTTTCATAACCTCTTTCGTGATTTTTATTTACCATAATTACATTTTTCTTTGTTTTAACTTCCTTAATCATTTCTTTATTCCTCCCCGTGTTATATTACCCTTATGGACTTTGTGAATAGCACTACACGGAACGGAGCATAATGCTACTCACAAAACCCATAAGAGTTTTGTTTGCCGTGTTATAACCAACGGCTCTTTGCTTTCTTAATACCTACGACAAAACCATATTTGCCACTCTTTACTATATAAGAATTTTGTTTTACTCTTATTAAAAATTCATTATGTTTTCCTTGTTTTTGGCTCTTTTTGTCGTGTTTTAAGACTAATTTTGTTAATTTTCTGCACATTTTATCAAATTTTCTTCTGCTTTTGATTTCTTGCATATCAATTAATTTTAGTGTGTTTATGGCTCTTATTTCCATAATCATAACTATCACTTCCTTATTACATACTCATTATACCATACCAATTATATATTTAGTAGTTTTTAGAAAATTCTTTTTAATAAATTGCAATGTTCTACTTGCTCTATTCCTACTAAACCAATTTCACTGCAACAATTATCAGTTCTATTCCATACATAAGCATATAATTGTTTTTCTTTTATATCTGCTCTATCACTTCCCCACTCTTCCTCGTGGCTACTAACATATAACATAGTATATAATTGCCCTATATTAGTATCGTTATATACAATATGATAAACATAAGCATTATATTCTTTTTCAAATTCGTTTATTGCTTTGATTAACTCAGTTTCTTTTTTTTGTATTTCTCTTATCATATATCTATCACTTATATATAACTTTTCACTAAATCGTGGCTCTAAACCTAACAACTCAATTCTTGCTTTGCTTTCTTCCACTTGCTTTTGTGTAGGCTTATATTCTCTTGTAGGAACGGCTTTTACTTTAATATCTTTACCTATTGCTTTTGCTAAACAATATGCTTTCTTATAGTCCATAGTTTCAAGTATGCTATTATTTTCACTATAATAAAAACTGCCGTTTGTACCTTTTGGCTTAACATAACCATAGGTATCACTATATAAATAGTATTTTCCCTTGTGTTTTTCTTCTAAATAACCAATAAATACATTATAATATTCTTCCAATACTTCCATAACTCTTGCTTTCTCGTTGTTATATTCTTCGGCTCTATAATATATTTTGCTTTTATTATCTTTACTTTCCCACTCTAAAATATAATCATAGTTGCCACTCTCTATTTCAGTTTGTGTTATAGGAGTGTGTAGGCTACTTATTTGCTCTCCTAAACAATAAGAGGTATATTTCATAGTGGCTAAATCGTATAAACAATATTCCTTGCCGTATTTTTCTTGCATATAATCTCTTGTTTTTAATACTGCATAATTCCACTCATAACAACTATTATTAAGTTGTAAATTTCCACCACTAATATCTTTTAATAAATAAAGCATTTTTTCTTTATAACTCATATCTGCTTTTCCGTATTCCCACTTTCCAAATGTTAAAGGTCGAACATTACTACAAGCACTTGTAATAAATATTTTACCCTCTTTTGGCTTTCTTGTTATACATTTTACCTTTTCATAACTCATAACAATTCCTCCTCAATTAAACTATTGTATGTTACACCCTCATAATCAGTATAAACATTTTTCTCAACTCTGCATTTTGTATCAAAATATTTTTTTTGGTCGTTATAGATTTCCATAACCCTATCATAACCTAATATATCAATATATTCTTCTGCATAAGGTCTATGATAATATTCACTACAAGCATTAATACAAACACTTGTAAAAATATCTTCTCCATATACCAAACAACTCATAATCATTTCCCTTAAACTTAATTCTTTTAATTTTAGTTTTTGTTCGTCGGTTAATGTCTTATAACAATTTAAAAATGTTTGTTGCTCTCTTATTTCTTTACTATTCATACATAGTCCTCCTTTGTCTTTACACCTATATTATAACATATAGTTTTGGTATTTAGTAGTTTTTAGTTAATTTTTGCATTTAAAATTTCATTTTTTATTTTATTAATTTCTTCTGCCGTATATTCGTTGCAAATCTCCTCGTTTGATATAATAGTATCACAAACACCTTGTCTTAATGTTTTATAGTCAAATGGCTCTCCAGTATATTCTCCTATCATAAAAAACCAAGTTGCATAACCAAGTCCAAAACAAATGTTTGCCAATTCATAACTATAATTTGCTCCAATATATGCTAGTGTGCCGTGTATTTTCGTGTCTTCTGCATAATCAATTTCGGCTTGTAAATCTGCTAATTCTCTTTTAAATATATCACAATTCAGTAAAAACTTGTCTTTTGCTTTCATAATTACCTCTCCCAATATTCTCTAATTCTAATGACAACACCCTTTAATTCAGTATGATAATACACCTTTTCGGCTCTTAAATTCTTGATAGTATCATACGACTTAATGCTATTGTTAAATCTCACAAATTCCTTGTTAAATGGTACAATATAATAATCACAAGTAATAATTTTTTCGGTCGTACCCTTTGCTCTTGCTACTCGTTTATTATACTTAAATTCAAGGTATAAATTGCTTGTATCAAATAAATATATAATATTCTTTAATTGTTGCATATACAAAAGAACTCCTATTCTTAGTTTATTTTATCTTTAATAGTCCAATATTCTATTGAATAACCCATACTATTATCATAATTGATAGCAACTATCGTGTTATCTTCAAATTCTTTTAATTCTTCAAGTATATCTTCAATTTCCCAAGTTTCCTCTGCATTATCAATTAGTTGTTGTCTTATTTTTCCAACTTCTCCTAAACATAATCTGCCGTTATCATAAATATTTTGCATAATTACACCACCTTAAATCTTAACATATTGTCGTTGTATATTTCCATAGTATAACCACTTCTTAATAAAATCATAAGCATTTTACTATCTATTAGTCCGTGTTCCATTTCTAAAACATACTCGTTGTTATGGTCTTTATTAATTTTAATAATTTCCCATAATTTTTCTTCACTCATACAACCATTTTGTAAACCAAATAACTTAATAATTTTTTCAGTTTTTAAATCTTCTATTTTCATAATATTTCCACCTCATTAATCAAAATTTTCCACTTTAAATAAACTTTCTGCTCCAAAATCAATAATTTCATCTATATTCATATTGTCTAATTTCTCATATTCTCTATCAGTAAGACCTATAATTATACTATCGTGTCCCGTAGGCTTATCGTGATGATATTCTCTTAATTTTAGATATTTACCACTTCTACTACTTCCTTTTACATACATAGTATCATCATAATCTCTATAAAAACACTTCATATAATCATCAAAAATCTTATAACCACTAGCACCAGTCCAACGACTATTGAATAATACTACTAAATAATGATTATACTTTTTATAATTCATTAATTGCTTAAAATAATCATCAATTTCTATTTCATCAGTATAATCATATTCAATATTATCATAGTTTTCTACATATTCTCCACTATCAATAGAATATCTATCTAATAAAATAGTATCATTTTCTAAATCTTCATAGTCAAACTCTGCTCTTTTTTCTTCAAAAATATCTCTAATATGTACACTATAATATGTTCCAACTTGTTGTAAATCTACTCCTTTTAGATATTCTCTTTTAAAGTTTTTATCTATATAAGTTTTCATAAAACCATCTCCCACTAATTAGTCAAATCTCCTATCGTTAATTCTTTCTTTGATTTCCATTAATTCTTGTATGTATTCTTGTTGTTGCCACTCTGCTTTTATCATATCTTTTTGTAGGCTTGTTAATCTTGTTATGCCGTTCTTTTCTTTGTATTCTGTTATATAAGATTTTAAATTGTCCTCAAGTATTGTATTAATTAAACCACTCATACAACTTTCATAAGTATATCTCTCCCAAGTTCTATTTTGATATGTTACTTTTCTGCTTTCTACTTCTCCCCATTGTGCTACAAGTGTGCTTTTATGTCCCCAAGCACGGCTTGTTTCCCAATATTCATTTACTATATTATATTCTCTACCACTTTTACAAATGATTTTCTTAATTTCCATATTATTTGTCCTCCTTTAAATCTTTGATTTCTATTATTTTTTCTGCTCTACTATTAAGTAGTCTAATTCTAGCATAATTACCTACTATTGCTATAACTCTCCATTGTTTGTTGTTATATATTATTATGTCTTTAATTTTCATAGTCCGTTCCTCTCTTTCTTTCTCTTTACACTTGTTATTATATCATAAGATTTTTATATTTAGTAGTTTTTAAGAAATTATTTCAAGTTTTTCAATATTAATCATTTAAAATACTTTTATTAATTGCAAGGTCAAATACCTTTTCTTTTAGGTCGTTAATAGTTGTTTCAAGTCCTACATCTTGTAATTCTGCATAGTTTTGTATTGTTATACAAATGTTGCCGTTATAATCATTTAATTCTATCATTAAATGTTTTATATCTTCTACTTTAAAATTATTGACTAATGATACATAGTCCTCGTTCAAACCCTCTATATATAGGCAATAGTTGTCTGTTAAAGATATTGTTATATAGTAGTCGTTTGTACTTTCAAATAATGCTCCAATAGTATCTGCTTTGAATTTTTCCATAGTTTTCACTCTCCTAACACTCAAAATACATTACTAAATCAACTGCATTTTCAAAATTTTGGCTTTCCAATTCCTCTACAACTTTTTCATAGTCTTGAGGGAACATTTCCTCCATTGTTTCCATACTTGCTAATAATCTGCCGTAAAACCCTTGACTACTTGCTAATGATTTTATTGTTTCTTTAATTTCTTTTATTTTCATTTTCCGTTCCTCTTTTCCTTTTTCTTGATATTATTATATCATAACTATTCGTTATTTAGTAGTTTTTCAATAATTTCTTTTTTATTCTCCCAACTTTTGTTTTAAAAGTGTTATATGATTTTCGTGTATGTTGCCTTGTTTTAAATCTTCTACAAGTGCCTTGTGTAGATTTTCCACATATTTCTTAAATGTTGTTATAATCTTGTCCTCGTTTCCTTGTGTCTTTCTAAAAGCAACTTTTTTGCTCTCATATACCAAATATTTATTTGTTGGCTTTACAAGGTATCTATTTTGATTATTTTCCATTATATAGTTATTTTCTGCCGTTTTTGTTATTTTGAATATAATATTAAACATATCGTTGTCAAAATAACCATTGATTTCTTCTTGCTCGTTTTGTGCTAGAAATAATTGTACCCATAAAACATTATCTCCACTAAAACTATTTTTTGTTATTTTAATTTTGCTATTCTTAAAAATTCCCTCGTAAATTTCAGTTAATTTATTTTCCATAATTTCCACCTCTTTTGTTATGCTAGACTTAAAATGTCTGCTAGTCTTATTTCCTTGTGTTCTTTTCCGTTATAATGTAGTTGTGTTGTTATAACACTGCGTGTTAAATCTCTTTCAATTTCAAATACTAGATTTCCCTTGATAAAATATTCAGTTATATAATTCAAGTGCATTGTGCCAAAGTGTCTATTAGTACGGCTCCTACTTTCCTTATAACCTTTATTTCTCAATTCTTTTCTAACTTGTTTTAATAACTCGTTTACCTCGTGTGTTATAATTAAATCAAACATAATTTTTCCCCTCGTTTCCGTTCTTTTTCACGGCTCGTGTTATGGCTTTTATTTCCATAAACACGGCTCGTGATTTCTTTCCGTCGTTTTCAAAAACCTTATATTCCGTGATTTCTTTCCGTTCTGCTCAATTTTGGCTTAATTTTCAGTTAAACCAAATCTGACCTCGTCCAAATCAACCCTATTAAAATTGATTTTGTCCCCGTAGTAAAAGTCTTTTAAAATGCCGTATAACTCTAAATCACTCAAATCTTTTAGGTCGTGCGTGTTATTGACAATTCTTGTTATACCCTTGTAGTTGTTTTGGTCGTTATTCAACCATAGCATAACTAACCAAGTGTCCCTATTACACCACCCGTTATAGTCCTCAAATTCTAAATTGTATTTTTTTGCATATTCAGTTTTATATTCTTTTTTGTTCATATTATAACACCTCTACTTTTTTTATTATCTGCAAGGAAGATATTTTTTTGGCTCTTCCTTGCTCTTTACACTTTAAATTATACCACATAAAGTTGTTATTTAGTAGTTTTTCTAAAACTTTTCAACTTTTTTAATAATTTCTTGTTTTAGTTTGTAAAATTCCATATTCATATTATCAAGTTGTTTTTCTAAATTCTCCAAAAATTCTGTATCTTCATTATAAGATAATTTTTCTAGGTCGTGCATAGCAACCTTTATATCAACGATTTTTTTGTCGATTTCTTTGTAACTATCAACTAAAGTTTTAAATTTATTAATTCTTTCTTTCTTAAACATATTAATTCCCTCTTTCTGCTTTAATTATACCATATAAAATTGCTATTTAGTAGTTTTTTTAAAATTTCCCCACGATTTTTTAAATTCGTGTTATTCCCCCACGATTTTATTGTGCCGTGTTATGCAATTTTCCCCACGATTTCACGATTTCGTGTTATGCAAACATTTGTTTGTTATGGTATCGAACACTTGTTCGTGCTAGTCTGTCAACCTTTTTTGGTTGACAAACAATTGTTCGTGCTTTTGTCGGTCGTCGTGTCGTCGTGTCGTGGTGCTTATTCTTTTATATATAAGGGCGAGGACTTTTATATCTCAACCTCAAGAACATTATATCACGGCTTTTAGTTATTTAGTAGTTTTTGAAAAAAAAGGGACTTTACATAAAAAAGTGTAAAGTGTAAAGAAAAAATGCTAAAATGTAAAAAAATCTTTACTTTTTACAAAAACCTCTGTATAATTATAGATAGATGAGGAGGGATAGTATGAAGAAAACAAAAAAGTTACATCTTAAAAAGTGGCTAGAAAAAACTTTGATTTTAATTAATAGTTTTATATTTTGCTTTTTATGTATGATTAATGATTTTGAATTTTACGGCTTTATAATGATATTATTGCTTTTAATAGTCTTTGGCTTTAATACTTTAATCATTAGCAAATACGGGCGAATATTAAAAGAATTAAAATAAAGGTATAAACCTTAAAAAAATGTAAATAATAATAGTAAGAGAGGAACGGGAAAAAATGAAAAATAATATTGATATTAAAAAGATTATAGTTGAGGGAGGTGCTACTCTTAATAGATACGGCGAGGACTTTGTATCAAATAAAGGCTTTATGGTGTCGGTCTTTGGTGCTGAGTTTAAAACAACAGATGAGGAAATAGCAAAGAGTAAAATTAGGGAATATTTAGAGAAGATACAAACACAGGAAGGCTTGTTCGTTGGTGTATGGCTTGACGAGGGCGAGGTATATGTAGACTTATCAATTCACATTTTAGATTATAATGAGGCTCTAGAGGTCGCAAGGAATAACAAACAGAAAGCGATATTTGATTTGAAGAACAAAACCTCAATATACTTAAACTATACAAAGTATTATACACTATATAAAGTTATAAAAGATGAGGAGGGAAATATAACAGACTATAAGATAATAAGACAATACGACAGATTGGAGGACATAATGAAAGGCTTAAACATAAACAAGCAAACATTGTATAATTGCATCAGTAAAAACCTTGATGAGGTTCATCAATTAATTTTTAATAAGTGGGCGTTGGTGGTCGATAAAATAAGCGAGGAGGAGTTAATAGCATAATAAAAAAAAATACTTCTGAGGTCGACTATTTGTTAGGTAGTCGACTTATCAGAGGGAGGGTAGTAGTATGCTAAAACATACATTTAAGCAATAAAAGGGGGTATTTTACAACCTAAACCCCCAAAAACCCTTTTTTATAATGTGTGCTGCTCTTTTCGCACATCCCCCTTAGCATTTCCCACCATCCATCACCCACACACCCGCTCCCCACACCCTACACACCATCTCCCATAGCCCACTCTCCACAATTCATCCCCACCGCCTCAAAACCCCGATAATACAAGGCTTTTCAGTCTTACTTTCTCTTTACACTCGTGGCGTACTGTCCGCACCCCTCCCCTAGTTTACAATAATATAGTCCCTAAACAAAAAAGAGGCATAGCCTCTCTGTAACGAATATGGGCTCATCACGAGCTCTTAGTAACGTGGGCAGTATAATTACCCTTTGAGCCTTATAAAACCTCGTAAAACAGCTTAAAATGCCCTCTGTGAAGGTAGTGACAGAATGTCGGGCGGAGGTCAGTAGTAACAGACTCTTTATGTCTTAAGACATTAGTGTAGACTTTTAAAGTCTTAAGACTTATTATATATAAAGACATCTATATAGGAGCCATAGTATATAGAGTCGAAGACATTTTCAAAATCTAGTCTTAAGACTTTTTATGCCTATGTTCGTCTACACCTATAAGCTGTCTACTATTGTTAGATTTTGGAAATGCTCTTCTCCTAAACGATTTCATCGTTTTGTCAATGGCTCTCTATGGTTAACACCCGCTTAGATGAAATTGCTTTAGGACTGCCTACGCTATGCTCTTTTTAGGCTTCAAAATGCCTTAATGTAACTTTTGAGCCTTAAAAAAGTTACATCGCCCTTCGCAAAGCCTTATAAATAAAGGCTAAAAAGTGCATTTCCTTAAAGATATATAGTATATAAAAAGACACCTAAAAAGGAGCCATAAAGAAACCCAGACCCTTTTTTCGTTTTGATTTTACATTTTTTACAAATTACTTTACAATTTTACACTTTTTTATGCAACAAAAAAAAGACCTTATGTGGTCTTTATTATTTTCGTGCAAAGTTTGTTGCTAAACGATAACGTCTTCTCTTACTGGCACTTTCTGGCGTAGCTTTAAAAGCATTCCAACATAAAGCTCCTAATAATAAATTAAACATTTTCATTCCTCCTTTTAATTATTTTCCCCTTTGGTTAAATATAGTATACCACTAACAATATAATTTGTCAACATTTTTTCAAAAATTCATTGACATATATTATATATTATGATATTATATATATAAAGATAGGAGGATAAAAAAAAGATGGAGGAGATACTGGCTGGCATACTGCAAGGCGAAGATATATTGATTGTTTGCTCGACATCGCGAGTGGCTGAAGCCTTATTCAAAAATTATGCTAAGGATAGGCTTGGTAATAAAATGAATGCTAGTGGCAGATGGATTGAAATAGAACCTAATAAAGGCAAAATATATTTTAAATCATTAAGTAGTCTACGCACGTGGTTACCTGGTCGCAGGTTCAAGAAAATATATTTTAGAAAGGACTGATAAATAATGATAGACCTAAGGCAAGGTGATTGCTTAGAATTAATGAAAGACATACCTGATAAAAGTATAGATTTAATAATTACAAGTCCCCCATATAATATAGGCAAAATGCACTCTAATCAATTACAGTTTGGCACTTATAACGGAAATGATATGAAAGAAGAAGAATATCAAGAATGGCAAATAAAAGTTCTAAATGAGTGTTTTAGAATTTTAAAAGATGATGGAAGTATGTTTTATAACCATAAAGTAAGAATTAAAAATGGTAGGGCGATACATCCACTAGAGTGGATAAAAAAATCAAATTTTATATTAAAACAAGAAATAACTTGGGATATGGGAAAAAGTGCAAATTGTGATAAAATAAGATTTTTTCCTTTTAGTGAAAGAATATATTGGTTAGTCAAAAATGAAAAAACAAAAATATATAATGAACTAAATTTGAGCGATGTATGGAGGGTTGTTCCTACACATAAAAGAAAAGATATAGGGCATATAGCAGTAATGCCTACAGAAATAGTAATGAATATTCTTAAAAGTATACCAAACGTTAAAAATAAAATTATTTTAGACCCATTTCTTGGTAGTGGAACTACTGGTATAGGTTGCAAACAGTGCGGATGCGATTTTATAGGAATAGAACTAGATGAAAACTATTTCAACATTGCAAAAGAAAGAATAAACAATACAGTTAGAGAGGACTGATATTATGGAAGAAAAGGTCAGAGCATTAAAAGAACAGATATACGCCCGACTTCGTGGAGAGGCACCTAAGGTACAAGTCCAGATTAGTGGTAGAAGCTCAGGCAATATGTATGCATTGTTATTAGCCATCGACTCGTGTCTTATGGAATTGTATAAGGAAAACCAAACATTGCTTAGTAACCAAGAAAGTATTCTTGAAACAAATGGTGTCTTGTTGAGAAGGTTGCTCAAACTAAGTGGAATTACAGATGTGGAGGGTGTTATTAATGGCAAAAGTAACAGTTGACTATCTTGATTTAGGTGATGGTGGAATGGCGTATAACTACAATCATTATACCAAAGAAGAAGCCATTGCTGAATATAAAAAGGATTATGACCGTGAGCCTAATGATGTTGGAGCGTTTAAGTGCTGGGCTATTGGAGGTTAGTATGAGGTTATATGCACTATTTAAGGATGGCGAATTATATAGAGCATCATACGACCAAAATACACCATTCTATATGAATATCAAGGGCGCAAAAAAAGCATTACAATCTGTGACCAATATTAAAAATGTACCATATGATTTAGAAAGGGCTCCTATAACGAAAAAAAGAGAATACTTAGAAGAACTAAAAACACACTTTACAATAATGGAATTTAAACTAATAAAGGAGGGTGAAGTTGATGTCAAAAGCCATATATGATTGTTGGGTGTTTGCTTGCAGGAAGTGTGGACATCTATTATTTGTAGATAAGAATAAGTCGTTAAAGAAAGTGTATACTTGTGAGTGTCCAGAATGTGGAGAAGAGCCATATGAAAATTGGACAATTATGGGTGAAGGAAATGGAAAAACTTTTGAATGGAGAAGATGAGTGTGAATAAGAAATTAGTGGAAGAATTTGTAGATAAATATTATAGTGAAAAATTTAAAATTATAAAGTCTTATATAGGAGGCGACTTATCATCAATAGAAATAATGCCGCCAGGTGATGGTCAAAGCATTTATATTTGGGATGAAGAATTAGTAGAAGAAAGACCTGTAGATAATGAATTAACTATCGAGTTAAATATGCAGGTGTTAGGTAATCGTCTTCAAACAGATGAAGAAGATATGCTTGAAACAATCAATTATTTTTTAGGTAACACACCAATAGTTTGTATTTGTGCTGATTATGGTGACTTTACAGATGTTATGGCTGTTGATGTAGATATGAGCGTCGATGATGTAATTGAGACATACATTACACCTTTATTATATGACATTGGGGCATTAAGTGATGGCGATAGTGACACTTTATCTCATTTAGTAAATCATTCTATATTAACATCTTCAGATGGCGTAGATATTAATGGGGTGAGAATTTATATGACCGAAATGTCCAAATCTTTATACGATGCATTGGAGGAAGTATGATAAAAGAATATTTATTTAAGGTTACTAAGGAGCAATATGTCAAGGTTAGTGCTACGAACAAAGAAGACGCTTATGGGCTAGCAGAAGAAAATAGTTTGATAGATACGAGCGATGAAGAAGTAATGGATATTGAATTGATAGATGTTTATGACGAGGATGTAGATGCTACATATGATGATTATAAATTAGGAATGTATGACACAGACGAAGATGAGGACTGTAGGGACTATGACGAAGAAAGAATTAACAATTATTTTTATGGAAGCTAAGGCTAATAAAAGCGATGTCTGTGTGGAAGTTACTGTACCAGGACAAGAAAATACAGAATATATAGTCAACAAAAATAAAAGTATAGATAACAAACTAGATTATTACTTTCAAACATATGATGATAATTTAGTACATAAACATAATGAAGCAATACGCATAGTTAATGCTTTTGCAATAGATTTTTATATGGGAGGTGATTGATTTGAATAAAATCAAAGAGAAATTAAAAAAGATATTTTTTACAGATGAAGATGAAGTGCAAGGCGATGACTTTGCTACTAAAAGAGAAATGTTCTATTTTGTAGGAATGATAGTTGGTATTCTTGTTTCAATACTTGTCATTTTGTTCGCAGCAATTACGATGTCAATGTGTGAAGATTTAGTTGGTGTGATACAGGCAGACAAAGCTGAAATAGATAGATTAGGGCACCTAAATAACTATCATTCTGGAGAAGCAGTAAAATACAAAATGATGTATGAGGACTTATACGATACTTATGTATCTTCACAAGAACAAAAGGAGGCAGGTGTTCATAATGACTGAAGCAGAAAGACGTTATTTTCAAGAATATGTTAAGGAGGTATTTCATTACGAGCATCAATGTTCTACTGAAATACTTGCTAGGGTGCTATTATTATGCGAGCTTTTAATTGAAAAGGGTTTAATCACAGATGCAGAAGTGGCAGAGAAATTAGCTGCTCCAAATGTTGCTGAGATAATGACAGAATTAAATTATGGTGATGATACGTGGAAAGAGGAGGAAATTCAGAATGAGTCAAATTAATTTTAAAGGAAAATACTTTAGTAAAAATGAAGACGCCGTGCACGTTTCTGATGACGTCACTCAAGAAATGATTGATGAAGTTATAGAAAACTTAATAGCATCAAAAGAAGATGTGGATTTTATATTCCAAGCAACTGGTGATACATTAGTGGCTGGAGCAAAATGGGATGAAGAAGGGGAAATAGATGTTATAGTTACTCAAAAATATTCAAATGCTTGTCTATTAAAAGATAAATATGGCAATTATCAACCTATTGATTGGTTGGAAGAACAAGAAAAGGACGAGTTGTCAGATAGGTCGGTTGATGAATTAGTGGCAGAGATAATGTCATTAAGAAAAGAACTAGAAGACCAAAGAAAACCACAATACAATCCAAGACGCGAAGTATAGTTGACAAAAACAATATAATGTGCTAAGATATATATGATAGGAGGTCTGAAAGACGTGAAAAAAGTATGTATTTTAGCACTTTATTTTATGTTATTTTGTTTAGTTTTTATACAATTTAATGGTCAAAACCATCAAAAACCCACAGAAAATGAAGTAAAAGTAGAAGAAGATATTCCGCCCCCCAAAAAGGTGGAAATTGAGGTAGTTGAAGAAATAATTGAAGAAGAGACAAAACAATATGTACAATATCGACTAACAAGTTTTTGGAATAATGATGGATATGGTACGGGTGCGTGCACTGGTTCGGGTTTATGTGAAGATGATTTTCAAATCAATAACAAAGGTTGGTACACATATAATGGTAAACTTGTATTAGCGGCCGCCACTTATGAATGTTTAAATGCAAAAAGTGGTGCTTGCGGAAAATGGAACGTTGCTCGTAGTGATAAAACATATTATCATTATCGTGATACTATTGAACTTATTATAGATGGCATTGAATACGAGGGAATTATCTTGGATAGTTGTGGCGCGTGTATGTATGTTAATAATGAGCAACGCATAGATTTATTTGTTAGTGGAAAAAGTTCTTCTATAGACAGAGGATATAGGGGTAACAATACAATATCAGTATTTAAGGGGGTGGAGTAATGGGTTTTATTCAAATGCCAGAGAATATGAAAAAAGAAACGGTACAAATACCAATGTTAGAAAATAATGGTGGTAATGCTTATCGTATATTAAATACAAAGAAACCTTTTACGTGTCCTGTATGTATAGGACGAGGTTTTGTATCTGGTGGATTTTATAGTTCGACAGGTAATAGTTGGGTAACAACAACGACTGCGCCAGAGACTTGTAGAAGTTGCAATGGAACAGGAGTGGTGTGGAGTGATTAATATCGATAATATTAGTGCTGGATGGGCAGACCTACATTTAGGATATTGTACATTTTCAGTTAGTTATTTATCTTATTTAAAAATGGAACTTGATACGTTGTTTGATTTAGAAGAAAGAGATGATGAAAGCGCCGTTAATAAAATAATATTAGAAGGCGAGGGGCAAGGAGATTTAACTTTAGTAGCATACTTAACATATGGAGACCTTAATCGATTTGAAGAAGAATACGCCCCAGAAAATTTTGGCTTCATACTTAATATAGTTTGGCAGCGTATTTATAGCAAAGATGACGAACATCACACTATAATGCAATTCCCGTTTGATAAGTTTAAAAAGGAATATGCTGAGCTAATGGAAAGAATTAAAGATGATTATATTAGAAACTTTATGTGTGTTCAAAACGAAGAAGAATATCAAGAGATGCTAGCAGATTACTAAGGAAGAAAGGGATTATAAAATGGAAAATTATGAATTACCTCTATCTCCTAATTATGTTTGTAATTGGGGAATAAGAGAAGCAATTAGAGAATTATTACAAAACGCTATTGATGGTGAAAATTGTGGTCATCCGAAAGAAATTGAATATAATGAGTCGGAAAGAACTTTATACATAAGAAACAAAAATACCAAATTACCTAAATCATCATTAGTACTTGGATGTTCAAGTAAGGATAGTATTGAAGGAATGATTGGTAAATTTGGAGAAGGGTATAAATTAGCGTTAATAGTTTTATTAAGAAAGGGCTTCACAGTTAATATTATTAATGCTGACGAAGAGTGGATACCAAACTTTACTATTAGTGAAAAATTCGGTACGCAAGTATTAAATATAGAAGTTAATAACTTAGAGCACGCGGAGACAGATTTATGTTTTTCTATTTCTGGTGTAGATAAAGATTTATACGACGAATTATTAACATACTTTCCTTGTATAGATGGCGACTATGGTAATATGGTTGAGTCTGAAAATGGTTATATTTTATTAGAACCAAAGTTTAAAGGCAAAATGTATGTTGAAGGATTATATATTCAATCTGACGATAATTTTAAATATGGATATAATTTTAATTCAGACGTTGTTGATTTAGATAGAGATAGAAAAGCAATTAATTATTATGAGTTAAGAAAATTAACGGCGGCATCTGTGGTTACAGCAGAAACCTGTTGCCCAGAATTATTTAAAGCAATTAGTGACAGTTATACAGACGTTAAAGATATTACTGATGTATTAGATGATGCTAGTGATGATTTTCTACAGCAATATAGGGATATGCTTTATGAAGAAAAGGGTTTAGAAGAGAATACTTTAGTAGCAACAGAGTCAGTGATGAAACAATTAGAACAAATGGATGTAGATATGCCAATAGTAAAGGGTACTGAAATAGAGAGCTATTTGATTGCTAAGGCTAACGATAAATTAGGATTGATATACCAAGCCAAAGAAGCTGCGTCTAAGAAAAGTGATGAAGATGATGCTTGGCACTATGTTAGAAATTCTAATTGGATGTCCTTAAAGTGTTGGTTTGATAAATATTGCAAACGTATTTCTAAAGAAGGGAAAGAGCAATTTGCTTCAATAATGAATAGAATGGAACCATCAGATTTATATCACATTAAAAAGTATCTGCCAGAGGGCTTCATTTGGACAGAAGAAAATTTTGATGATTTAGAAGAACAAATTAAAAACCGAACTTAATCGTTCGGTTTTTTTAACCATTCAAGGAATAATGTTCTCATCCTTTTAGAGGGAATATATACATCTATTGGTTTATTATTTCTAATAGCACTTCTATATATGAATTGAACTAATTCGGATAGTGCGAATTTATCTTCAAATTCTTTACCAACGGCAATATTATTAAATGTAAAAAAGTTTTTAATAGTTGGTTTAAAGTATCTATTGCCGATATACGCTATTGCTCTTTTATAGCTATATTCGTTAGTGGCTCTGGAATTGATTGGAGCAAAACTCTTTGTAAAACCTTTACGCTTAATTGCACCCCTATATTCTTTAAAAGTTGTCCACAGTAATTCTTTACTATTTGCCTTTGTGTGGCTTCTAAAAAAATTATAAATATTGTTTTGAAGTTTTATCATCTCATAGCTCCTTCTCTTACGAGCAAACCACGATAAAGATAAAGATGTATTTTTATTGCCTATTTCATTTAAAGAGGTATCGCTACACACTCTAATTAAAGATTTTGCTTTAGTATAATCATATACCTGAGGTATTGGTGTAAGCCTATAATTTTTAACATACCATTGCGTATATGTTGTTCCAAAGTAATCAAAGTATCTTTTTTGTATTTGTCCATCAAACATATAAGTTAGTACATATATCTCTTTGAAAGACTTAAATACCTTATATGGGAACATCCACATTAAAGATATTATTGTATTATCTTTATCTGCGTAAGCAAAGACATTATTCATTTTTATCATTTTTTTATATTCATCAAAGGCACCTTGATAGTGTTCGTCATTCCATTCAGCCATATGGGTTCTAGGATGCACGGTTATCTTATTACTTAGTAATTTTAGGTCTGATTTAGATATTGGCAGTTCATCAACTACATCTGCAACCTCATCCATAACTAAGATGTAGTCTTGTAGTAATTCGATAGATATAGCCTCTTCGTCAATTTTTTTAAATAATGCGTGTGTTGTTACAATGTTTTTACCTTCTCTAATTAAAGAAGTTAAGTGTTCTATTTTAGTACTTTTTTTGTCGTTAGGTGTTGGTGATACAAAGTTCTTGTTTGGGCACGCTTTTTTTATTCTTTCAACTTCACTAAGAAATGGTGTGACAAAAAGATATTTTTGTCCGCTTGTGTCTTCATTCATTTTATTTATTAGTGCTGTTGTTTTACCAATTCCACATCCCGCATCAACTACATTGACTTTCATCTTTTATCCCCCCTTTATTAATAAACAGTTTTAAAGCTCTTATGATGTCTTCATTATTATTTAATGACATTTTATAAAGTAAGTCAAGACCATCATTTTCGTATATGAATTGTATGATTTTATTTTGACATTTAAAATTTTTACCTTGGCACTGTAAACATTTACTATTTTTGGTCTTCTTTTCTCCAAAGTATCTAACTCTATCTGGATAGTAATAGCCACACTCATTACATTTTTTCCACCTATCTGTATTTTTTAGTTTTAAGTCATTTTCAATACACATTACAGACCAAATATCGTAATCTTTTAAGTTTGGTGGGGTGTTGATATAGAGAGGGTCTAGTTCATTAGGGGTTTTGACATTGAAGAATAAACAAGCTTCATAAAAACCTTTCTTACGGGATGAATAGATATGCTTATTATCAATCCTTCTTATTTCCATATGTCTTAAGAGATATTTAACACCATTTTCGTTTATGAACCACATCTTGATATTTCTATATGCTCCAGGTCTGTTTGGATTGTATTCAAACACTTTCATATAACGAGATATGGCACTATCTCTAAAGCTAGATACTTTGTCGTATTTACATAATATTCTTGTTAAAAAACTTTTTAGGGGGTACCATTTAATTCCTTCCTCATCAGTCAGTTGGTCTAAGACCTTTTCACCTATATATACTTGCTGTATTGTAAACATAATTATCACCATTGTTATTCTAACATATATCTTAAGATTTGTCAAATTGTTATTGACAAATTCGCATTTTTTTGTTATAATATGTATATAATGTAGGATAAAGAGAGGAGGTCTGTGATGACAACTATTTATGTTGATTTTGATAATACAATGGTCGAGAGCAATCAGAGAATTATTGAGTTATTAAATGAAAGATATGGTTTATCTAAAACAGAAGCAGATTTACTTGATTACGGATACCAATCCATAGCTCCAATTACCGAAGAAGAAAAAATTGCGTTATTTGAGAGCGATGACTTTTTTGATAATTTAAAATTTAAAAGTGACTTTTTAAAAGTTTTTAATAAATACTACGGGCAAGTAGAATTTATTGTTACTACAAAAGGCACTCCAAAAAATTTATTAAAAAAAGAAGCCTGGATTAAAGAACATATCCCATATCAGGTGAAATTTGTTGGTATAACTAATGACAGCCTAAGTAAAAAGCAAGTTGATATGTCAGATGGTATACAGATAGATGATTGTACGGCGGCTTTAGACACAAATGCTAGTTTAAAGATTTTATATAAAGACAATCATAATTTTAGTTGGCAGTCTGATTATAGCAATACAGATATAATGGTTGTAAATGATTGGGAAGAAATAGATGAAATAATATCTTTCTATTCCATATATGATTATAAAACATTAAGTAAAAAAGGAGAGTAACAGATGAAGAAAATAATTTTATTTAGTGGTAAAGCAGAAAATGGTAAAACTACAGCTGCTGAATTGTTAAAGGATATTTTGGAGTCTGAGGGTCAAAGTGTTGTCATTACGAGATACGCTTATTACCTAAAGGATTTAGCAAAAAGATATTGTAATTGGGATGGGCAAAAAGATGAAGCTGGTCGTCGTTTATTACAAGTATTAGGGACTGATATTATTAGGCAAAAATTAAACAAGCCAAATTTTCACGTTGGTAGAATTTGTGAAGATATAGAAATATGTCAAGATTGTGTAGATTATGTCTTAATTGATGATACAAGATTTGAAAATGAAATATATTATCCGAAGGCTATGTTTGGCGATAAGGTGGTAGCAATAAGAGTAATAAGAACTACACCAGATTTTCACTCACATCTTAGCAAAGAACAATTAAATCATAGAAGTGAGACGGCATTAGATAACTTTAAAGGTTTTGACTTTGTGGTTGAAGCGAAGGATATTGACGAATTAAAGTCTGCTATGCAAGAATTAAGCAAATCTATTTAGGAGGAGTGATAACGTGACCAAAGTATTGCAAAATCAATACTATATATACAAGATACCATCCAACAAAATAACAAAGTTAAAAACGTATAGTTTTAAAGAAGCATCCAAAGATGGTTGCGTTGTCTCTATTGGTGATAATCTTGTATTAGCCAAAATTAGAGAATATTATGGGGAAAATGGTGACCACGTTTCTTTATACAATAAAGTGCAAAATATACGTAAAGAAATGAAGAAAATTAGAAAGTTGCCTACAAGCACAGAAAATGTTGAAGCGATTAGAAATCTTCAATCACAGTTGGATAATCTATTGTTTGTAGACGATATAGTAAATATAAAAGTAGTTACAAAAAAAGAATATAGGGAATTAGGAAGAAAAGGCTTTGATTTAAACGGTAAACATTATGTGAGATTTATGGTTGGTTCAGGTCAAATGCGTAGAAATACAGTAACATTTATTAATGAAGAATTATTTGATTATATGCAAGAAAGACTTATGTGTGGTCTTAGTGGTAAAATTAAGACAATTAATTTGGCTAAATTATCTGCATATTTTGCATTATCTTTTTCATCTGTACTTTGGGTTAGAGAACCTAGGGTGTGTGTTATAAAAGATTTTGACACTGTAATACCAAATCAAAAATTGAACTGGATAAACAAGGGTGAAGATGGTAATACGGTTACACAGATTTATAAAGATATTAAATTAAATAGTGCTGATGGACAAGGGTTAATTAGTCCAGAGATGGCTAAATTGTGGGCTGAGGATATGCACTTAAATTATGTGCCTTGTTCATTTGTTGTTAGGACGGCATTTGTAAAGGGCAATCTTGTACCATTTGACTTTAAAGAATATGCTAAAGAACATGGCGTCACTACTATCAAAGATAGATATGGTACCGAATATAATGTTGAAGATGTAGATGTGCTTTTATCAGAAAGCCAATTTAAGATGGCTAAGTATTATTCATCTTGGGAAGGATATTTAAGTTATCATAAAGCCTATAATTTAAAATGGGGCGTTGCTCGTTATAATAAAGAGTTTGATGATGAGTATGTCCTAACTAACTATCAATATATTCAGGTGTTAAACTTAAATAAGGAAGACATAGATGGTTTAATATCATATACAACAAATTGGATAAAAAATATTTGTAGTGGTAATTTAGAATATGCTTTGACTTATAATGTAGGGGTGAAAAATCCAGCATTGAGTGTAGATAGCATAATCAATTCTTGTGGTAGCACTTTTACTAAAGCAATTATTAAAAATCCAGAGATGTTGAAAGATGGGTTTGTTCAAAGAAAAATATATAACTCTATAAAAGAGAGTATAAGACAAGCGAAGATTGGTCGTATATGGGTTAAAGGTAATTATTCTTTTATGATTAGTGACCCCGTTGCTCAATGTAGAAGTGCATTAGGTTTAAGTCCTGATGGCTTATTACCAGCCAATCACGTATATGGAAATTTCTGGAACAAGCGAGGTGTTTCTGGCGAGGTGTGTCTTTTAAGAAGTCCATTGACACATTATTCAGAAGTTAATGTACAAAAATTGTCGAATACAGAAGAAATGCAGAAGTGGTATAAGTATATATATAGTGGTATAATTTATAATATTTATGATATTAGCGTAGTTAAACACGCAGACTCTGATTTTGATGGCGATATTTGCATGGCGACAGATAATCCATATTTTCTTAAAGGGGCAAAAAGAGAAGAGCTCCCAATTATGTATGACAAAGAAGCAGTCCCAACTCAAAAAATAACATTGCCTAATCAAATTAGATGTGATATTAAAGGGTTAGATACTAAGGTTGGCCAGATAACAAATTATTCTACTAGTATGCTGGCGATGTTACCATTGTTCAAGGGTGAGAAGCAACAAGACCAAAAACAAGAAATAGAAACACGTTTAAAATTGCTTAGGGAATTGCAAGGGGCAGAAATCGATAAAATTAAAGGAACCGCCCCACCAAACTTTCCAAAATCTTGGAGACATTGGGTTCACATCAATAAGGATGACGACGATATAACTAAAGCTGAGAAATATAAATATAATTCTATGGTTGTAAAAAAGAAGCCATACTTCTTTATATATTTGTATAGTACTCTAATGAATGATTATAAGAACTACGAAAAGAATTTTAACAGCATCAGTCTTACACATTTTGGTGTACCAATAAAAGTTTTGTTGAGAAGAAAAGACCATACAGAAGGGGAAATGAATTTACTTAGAAAGTATCGTAAATATTCTCCAGTACTAGAAACAGATTGTGTGATGAATATCTTGTGTAAAGAAATTGAAAATGTAGAGTTCGATATTAAGTACAAGCCAAATTGTACAAGTTTATTGCCAGAATTTGCTGATAGAACAGAAATCGATGAAGATAAGATGGTTAAGTTAGTAGAAGTGTATAAAGGATATAAAGCTCAAAAAAAGTATAAAGGCATTGAGGCGTTGGTCGATAACGAAGGAATACAAGATGATGATATGAATGAAATATTGAGAGGGGTTTTATATGCTAACCGTGATGAATATAAAAACAATATGTTAGATTTATTTACGTCATCTAAAGAGTTATTTAATCATCTAGTAGTTATGTGCGAACGAAACAACTGGTCTTGTGATTGTATTTGGGATATTGTTGGTGATGATATTATAGATATTATACCTTATGGAAATACGCAGGTCGTAGTAGAGGATGCCGACGGCTTTGAATATTTGGGGCGTAACTATAAATTAGAGGAGGTAAAGAGATGTTAATATTTGATGAAAAAAAATATGCAGAGAACATAATTAACAATAAGAGATATAAAACTGTCAAGACGCAAGGTAGAGAGCGTTGCGTTTTAGTTAGATATTTAACATCTCTAAACTATTCTGTAGAAGAGATAAAAGAGGTTCTTTTAGAAATACCTATGTCTGGCGGCGAATATTTATCTTCAAAAGATAAAGATGTGATTTTTTCAAAGATTATTGCCAAGGCTAATGAATATGAATTTGTAACTAATAAAGTTGTTAAGATATATCAGTCTGAACTTGATATTATAGAACAGGTTGAGGATGATTATGCTAGGCATCTATTATTTATTTATTTAGTGTATTATAAATGGGCTTCTACTGTCTCTCATTTACAATTTTATAGCAAAAAGAATGATGTCATGATGGTAACTGAAAATAATAATGATGTTTGGAAATTGGCAGGGTTATCGAAGTTAAGAGTAGCAGATAGATACAGACTTTGTAATTTGTTGTTTAATAAAGGACTTTATAAAATAGATAATTTTAAAGCCTATAATTATATCTACATTCCATTTGTTGAGGATGATGGAGATGTAGCTATAGAGATTTCAAACTTTGACAATATATTAGGCGAATTATTAATTTATGAAAAACCAACCGAATACAAGAGATGTGTTGTTTGTAATACTGTAATCAAAAAAACGCGTTCTCCTAAAAAATATTGTATTAATTGTGCTTACAAGGAAAACTTAAGAAAGACAAAAGAAAGAAAAAGTGGTTTGAAAACCCAATCGTCTTAAACCCCTTATTTTACTAGGCAAACGTACGTTCTATCAAAAAATATTATTAATGAAAGAGAAAAAATAAGAAAATCCAGTAAAAAAGGAGAGTATGTATGGAAGCATTTAAAAGATTAGAAAATGAAGATGAAAATGCGTACATATGGCGTGTGTGTGACAACAAAGATTTAATAGGTACTTGGCAAGACGTTTGTGATTTATTAAATTCAGAATTAAATCACGATTATAATGAGTCTTGGTATAGAAAGATGTATCAAAGTTTTATGATGATGTTTGATGCGATAAAAAGTAAATATTTCGATGATGAACAAATACATAAAATAGAACAGAAAAAACAAGAGCTTATTAAAGAGCGTTTTCGTTTAAACGATGAGCGTGTAGCATATAATAGAGCATTACGCAATGACGCAAGATTAGAAAGTAGATTAGATAAATTAGAGGAAGCTATATTGGACTTTGGTAAAGAAGCCTATGTTAGTAGCCCAGTAAAAACTATAAAATCAGACAATGATTTATTAGTTATTTTGAGTGACCTCCATATAGGACAGACGTTTGATAGTTTTGGTGGTAAATATAATACGGATATAGCAAAGCAAAGATTGTGTAAATATTTAGACGAGATAATTGCTTTAAGAGATATATATAATTCTGAAAATTGTTATGTGTCTTTACAAGGGGATTTAATTAGTAATTCAATTCATAAGACTATAGCAATTACCAATCAAGAGAACGTTATACAACAAATTAAAAAAGCTAGTGAACTTGTTACTATGTTTGTTTATGAATTAAGTAAACATTTTAATAAGGTTATGGTTACAAGCGTAAGCGGTAATCATTCACGTTTAGATAAAAAAGAAGACGCACTGAAAGATGAGCGTTTAGATGATATTGTGATTTGGTATATGAATGCTGCATTAAGTGGTGTAAACAATGTAGAATTAAAGACAAACAATGAAGATAGTACTTTTGCTGAAATGGATATTAGAGGAAAAAAGTACATTAATGTTCACGGAGATTATGACGCTTTTTCTAAAGCTGGTATAGCAAGTTTGTCAATGATGTTAGGATATTTTCCATACGCCATCACATTTGGGCACCTACATACTTGTGCTATGCAGGATGAAGGTGGCGTAAAAATACTTAGAGGTGGTAGCTTGGCTGGTAGCGGCGACGATTATACAATTCAAAAGAGGTTACCTGGCAATGCCACACAAATGGTCTGTGTTTGTACTGCTGATGGCATAAAATCATATAATGTTATAGAACTAAGTTAGTCTTAGTTTTTTTTATTTTTGAAAGAAAGGTGAATGCACGTGGCAACTAAATATAAGAAGCCTATAAAAAAAGTTGAGGGTCAACAAAAAGTTATTTGTCAAAATAAAGATTGCGATAAAATGGGCAAGCACTTAAGTGTGGATGATTTTTATAAATCACGTAATGCTATGGTGCAACACCATCCTTATTGCAAAGATTGTGTTAATAAAATGATTGACGTTAATAATTTAGAGTCAGTATATAGTGTATTAAAAGTGTTAGACACTCCTTTTATAATGGATATTTGGAATGATGTGTGTAATTCTGGTACAACCAATTATATGGGAGATTATTTAAGGGCTATAAATTTTACATATAGAAAAAAATATGCGGGTATGGGTTTTGACGATAGTATATTTGAATTATCTGAAAACGAAGAAATAAGTAATAATGTACAGGCTGCTTTTGATGATACTCCAGTTTGGAGTGATGAGTGGCAAGGCAAGTACACTAAGTCTGACTTAAAATATTTAAACGATTATTATAATGGATTACAAAATGATTTTAAAATAATCACTACAAACCATAGAGATTATGCTAGAAAAATTGCTCAAGCATCTTTGTCTCAAATGAAAGCATATCAACATTTATTACAGGGTGAAGAGGGTGCCGACTTAGCATACGAAAAAGCTACTAAAATATTTGATATGTTATCTAAATCAGCTCAATTTGCTGAAAGCCAACGTGGAGCTAATGATGTTGCTTTAGGTTGTTTTGGTAGAGTATTTGATGCAGTTGAAAAACACAATTGGGTTCCAGAGTATATTCCAACTGATGAAGATATGTATGACAAGTTATTAAATCAATTCTCTAATATTGAGAGGAGTTTATAATGGCTTCATATAAAAATTTTAGTCAAAAAAGAAGAGCTGCACAAACTTGGGCATATAATGATACTGATAATCCATTAAGTTATGACCCAATTAATAATGAAAAAATTGACTATGAAGAATGGACAAAATTCTTATCATACTATAGATATTATATAGATAAATTTGCCGTAGATATTTTAGGAGTAAACTTATTTCCATTTCAAAGATTAATAATGAGGGCTATGGCAAGATACCCTAATGCAATGTTAATATGCTGTCGTGGTTTAGGTAAATCTTGGCTGTGTGCTTTGTTTATGATATGCATGGCAATTCTTTATCCTGGTATGGCTGTCGGAATTGTTTCTGGAAATGGAAATCAAGCACGTATGGTTATCAAACAAAAAATAGAGGGTGAGTTGCAAAAGAACGAAAATATCAAGAGAGAAATATCAAACATAAAGACGAGTACTGATGACTGTATAGTAACTCTCAAAAACGGCAGTTCTATACGTGCTATTACTTTAGGTACCAATCAAAAAGGCGATAATGCTCGTGGTTGGCGTTTCCAATTAGTCTTGGTGGACGAAGCGAGATTAGTTAAAGATAACACTTTAACAGAGGTTATTCGTCCGATGATAAAGACGCCAAGACAAAATGCAATTGATTTACACGACAAATATCCAGAGAACCCTATTGAGAAGGGTAGAATGATTTATATTTCTTCTGCTTGGTTAAAGACTTGTGACTTATACCAAAAGTTTTTAAATTTCTATCATTCAATGATTAGCGGAGATAAGCACTACTTTGTAGCGAGTTTGGATTATAAAGTAGGAATTGATGCGGGTTTATTTTCTCAAGAAGAAATAGATATAGAAAAAGAAAGTCCAGATATGTCTTTAGATAAATTTGCTTATGAATATGAAGGAACATTTGTTGGTAGTTCTAACGATAGTTATTATCCATATTCATTAACAAATAAATGTCGTGTCTTAGATAGGTGTGAATTATTACAACCTAAGAAGACACAGTATTCATATGTAATTACACACGACGTTGCCGTATCAACTAAAGCTGGTTCCGATAATTCGTGTACACACGTTATTAAGTTAATACCAAAAAGTAATGGTACATTTGATAAGCACGTTGTTTTTACAAAGACATTAAATGGAGCTAGTTTAAAAGAACAAAGGGACTTATTGCGTGAGTTATTACACATTAGGTTCCCTAATACAGAAAAACTCGTAATTGACGTTCGTAGTGCTGGACAAGGATTGCTTTCTTTATTGGAAGAGCCTTGGTCTTATCGTAATGAAAGAGGAGATATTGAAGAATATCCACCGTTAATTCAGGACGATGATGAAGAGACGATGAGAACCTTGCCTAACGCAGAACCAATTATTAGAGGTATTCAAGCAACTGCTGATTTTAACAGTACTTATTATCCTTATATGAAAAGTTGTTTTGAAGACCAGAGTTTGAAATTATTAGTTGATAGTAATGAGACAGATGAACTATATAAAGCTGGAAAGTATACAGCTGAAGAACAAGTAATGCACGTTGAACACGATAATTTAATGCAAGAGCTTAGTAATATTAAAAGAGACTTCGGTCTTAATGGTCAGATATTATATGACCGTATTGTTAAATCTGCTAAACGTGACCGTGCGACATCTTTAATGTACGGGTTGTCTGTTGTGTTTGAATATGAAAAACAAGGTAAGGCCGATATAGGTAGAACAGAAGTTGACACCTTAAAATATTTGGCTGGATACATTTATTAGGAAGGGCAGGTGTAATAATGAGTAAGAAAAAAGATAATAATAATAAGGTTCTTTTGTCTGAGAATGAAGTTGTAGAAACTTTAGAAGCTGTACAAAGAGCGTTCGATGTATTAGATTTCGCTAAAGGATATAACGATGGTGTTTATAGTCCTATGACGCAAAATACATTAATGAAGAACTTAAATATTTCTTCTGTTGTGCCAGATAGAGCTGGTATTGAAGAAGCATTAAAAGACCCAGCAAATCACGAAACGTCATTAGTATCTTATGGTCAGTCATATTATTTTAGCAGTCTAATGTATAAACGTAATTTAGAATACATTGCGAATTTACCTGCTTTTGACCTAGAAATGACTTGTATCAATGCTACAGCCGCTGATTATAACACAACCAAATATAAAAACGATTATAAAGCCATTGCAAACTTTCTGGATAAATTTGATTATAGAGCTCAATTTAAAGAGGTTCTATGGAATTTATTAATGGAAGAAACATATTATGGCATCTTTAGAAAGTTTGACAGCAAAAGCGTATTACAACAATGGCCTTGGAAGTATGCTAAAGTCACTGGTAAATTTGAATATGGTTTATTATATGATATTGATATGAACTATTTTTTACAAGGGATTGTAGACTTAAACTGCTATCCAGATTGGTTAAAAAAGAAATATAAAGAGGTTTTTAGTGCTGATACAAACGCTTATAAGCCAGGTAATAAATTGAATAATAGAACTGGTAAATTTGCAACTTGGGTTCAAACATCACCAGAAGAAGGTTTTTGGTGTTTTAAATTTAATCCAAAACATTCATTACAGGTTCCATTCTTTAGTGCAATGCTGCCAGAGATGGCTGTTGTTCCTTTGATGAGAAGATTGCAAGTTGACCAAAGTATGGCTGCTGCTCGTAAATTATTAGTAAGTTCAGTGCCATATTTAAAAGAGAAGAAATCTTCTAGTGTCGCTAATCAATTAGCTATTGATGCCGATGTTTTAGGTAAATTCATCGGTTTAGCAGCACAAGGAATTGAGAATGCTATTAAGATTTTAGCATTACCAACAGAGGATATTAAGGGTGTAGAATTTGAAAATACAGATAAAGACACCTATAAAAACTTTATGGCGATTACAAGTTCATTATTAAGTGGAGGCAAGGTAATATTTTCTACTGATGAAAATCAAAATGCTATAGAAACACAATTATCATTGAACTTAGATGAGCTGTTAGCGGAGTCGATTTATCCTCAATTTGAAGAATTTTTAAATTACTTTGCAAATAAAGAAACAAAGAAGTTTAAATGGAAATTTAGATTTGTTGGATGCAATGACCAATTTGATAGACTAAGACGCCAAAATGAAGCTTTCACTTATGCCGATAAGGGTGTCGTGTTACCAAATAAGATAGCGTCGTCTTTAGGATTAAATAAAATAGAATTAGAAAGAGAACTAGAAGAGGCAAATGCTACAGGATTTACTGATAAGTTAATGATGATGGTCAATATAAATACAATGTCGCCTAATAATGCTGGTCGTCCCACTAAAGACGATGCAGATTTAACAGACAGCGGGGCAAAGACTAGGTCTAATGCTTCAAATATTGAAAAAGGCGGAAAGGTTTAAGGAGGTTAGAGTATGAGTGAAGGACTTATTTCAAAAGAAATGAAAGCGTCTTTGGAAAAAATAATTTCACACTGTTTTTATTGCAATCGTATGCTTGATAGAATGTGTAGTATTCTATCCGTAACTTTCGTAATGCCTATCACATCTAATATTCTTCATCACAAATTAGCACATCTTTATCCAGTATTAGCAGATGATATTTCTGACTATATGGATGCTAGAGATTGTACTACAGTTTATGGAGAAACTCCTAAAGGAGACCAAGATTATGATACAGCATTAGATTGTTTTAATAAGATGCTAGAAATTAATTTAAAATTGGAGTCGTTAGTAAAAGACTCTATTACTTTGGCACAAAATATAAATGATTATAGTACTAAAGTAATGTTAGAACAATTTATATTAAAAATTACTCATATCACAAAAGATATTTTATTATTAGTTGATAAAGCAGAAATGTATGGAGACAGTGATGCTTCTATGATGAAGTTTGACCACGATATGCCATCATTTAATGTTTTTGGAGAGTAATATGTTTATTTCTAATTTAAACAATAAAGATAAAAAATATTATGAATGTGGTAAGATTGTGGGTAATTATTTAATTAAAAATGGCATTCCAATGTTGGCACGTGAAGATGGGCTAATGTTGTTTGCAAAAACAAAAAGACTTCAAAAGGTCATTGATGATATGCCTTTGTATTTACAACTTCTAATTAAAGGGGGTGTTATCAATGGATAAAAAGATTTCTTTTGAAGTACAAGGATTTGATGTTATAGACGATTATTCAGATAATCAATTTGCTATTGCTGAAATTTATGTATGTCACGACGGCAATAATCTGCATAATATGCCTATTGACTTATCCGTAATCAAAAAAGCAAAAAAGACTTTAAAAAATAAATTCTTAGTTGCTGGTTTTGATGGAGATGACTTTGAGGGTCATGAGCCTGATGAACTAATTGTGGGCGTCTTTCCAGAAAGTTCAGAAATGAAATTCGTTGAGAAGAATGGAAAGACTTATCTTGTTGCTCAAGCCATCATTTCTAAAGTTTATGCAAAATGGGCTTATGATGTGTTTGTAGAAGATGAAGATAATGAGAGAGCTGTTTCAATGGAAATTACTGTGTTGGGTACAGAATTACAAGATGATGGATTAGAACATATTACTAAATTCGTATTTAATGGAGTAACTTTACTTGGAGGGTCTCATATGCCCGCCTGTGAAGGCAGTAATGCGTCTATAATCAAGTTCAGTAAGGAAAACGCATTGAAAGTTTATAGCAAGCGTTTAAAAAATTCTGAAAAGATTAAGAAGAATTTTGTTAGAGATATGGAGCTTGCAGAAATTTCAAGAAAGGAGGAGAGCGAAGAAATGGAAGATAAAGAAAAAGAAGTTGTAGAAACAGTTGAAGAAGAAGTTAAAGAAACTCCAGTGGAAGAAACTGAAGAATTTGCAAAAGAAGCTTCTGACGATGAAACTTATATGGAAGAAGATGAGTCTGAAAAAGAAGAAGACGATAAGGATGACGAAGAAAAGTCTGATGAGGAGTCTGACGAAAAAGAAGACGAAGAAGATGATAAGGATGACGAAGAAGATATGGAATGCAATAAAGACTTTGAGTCATTAACTGTTGAACAAAAATATGAAGTATTCCGCTCTGCTGTTAAAGAGTCTCTTGATGGATGTGGGTATTTAGAGTCTTATGACGATGAATATTTATATGTTTATGATTATTGTGACGGAAATACTGTCAGATATGCTTATACTTTAGATGGTACTACTTGTACTATCGATGTAGACTCTAAAACAAGAGTAATGCGTGGTGGTTATGTAGAATTTGAAGTGTATGAAGAAGACAATAATAAATTAGAGACACTTGAAAAAGAAAACTGCGAGCTTAAGGAAAAACTTATGGCTTATGAAACAGCTGAAAAGGAAAAATCTGTTGAAGCTATTTTATCAGAAGTAGTCGACGTAATTCCTGCTGACCGCATCGCAGAACTTCGTGAAAAATCTGCTGATTTCTCTTTAGATAATTTGTCAGTATTTGAAAACGAAGTAAAAGCAATCGCTTTTGAAGCTGTTGCAAAAGAAGTTAAAGGTAGTAAGTATAGTTTTACAAAAATGCCTATTAACAACGAAATGGAAAAGAAGACATCTAAATATGGATGGTAAGAAAAAAAATAATTAATTTTGAAAGGAGAAATAAAAAATGGCAAAATCAATTTTAATTCCAACTCTAGTTGCTGCTAAAAATATCGATAGCTTAAATAGAAGTTTCGTTTCTACAGTAGACTTAGATAACGGAAATGTATTTGGAAAGGGAGAACTTTCAACTAATGCTGGTGAAAGTCAAGTTTATAAAACAGTTACACCTGCTACAGGAAGCTTATCTGGATTATATATGGCATTCTCTGCTGAAGATGTTGTATTAACTGATGATTTAGGAAATCAATTCAAAGTTGGTACATTAGACCCAAGAGCTTTCACAAACAAAGCTGGTACAGTATTTAGTGGATTTAAACCACAAGTAGGAGATTTAGTTTTAATTTCTGCTGATGGTATTTCAGGAGAAGCTAAAGATTACGCTGTTGCTGCAAACGGAGCTAGTCAATTAGCATTTAATGAAACTGCTGGTGCTGGATTAAGTTTCAAAGTTGTTGAAACTACTTATATTTCACTTGCTAGTGCAAATAATATTGGTTCTCAAAGAGTTGCTGCTTATTTATTAGAATGTGTAGCTAACTAATTTGAGTCATCAATCAAGGCTAATAACAAGTAAATATACACAGTTCGTATGTCGCTATTTATAAAAGTGTAAAAAATAAACAATTTATTAATTTTGAAAGGAGAATATAAAATGGCAAAATTACCAAATAGTGTCTTAGCTTTCACAGCAGATAGTGCTGATAGAAAAGAAGGATACACAAACTTTGTAGAATACTACAATTTATATAAAGAAGGAAAAACTCAAAATGCCAATGGTGTTAGTTTTTCTGAAATGAACGAAAAAATGTTAACATTCTTCTCTGATGAAGTAGCAAGATTATCAGGGAAGAAACAATCAGATGTACCTGATTTAGCAACTTATTGCAATTTCAGTGACGTTAAAGAGGCTGCTTTTGCAGTAGTTGGTATGTTAACTGATTTAATCATCCCAGATGCTTTAATTAAAGATTTAGGAATGATTGCTGAAATCAAAAACGGTGGATGGGGAGACAGTTTAAAAGTTGAACTTAAACCAAGAGATTTATTCGTTGTATCAAAAGGCGGAAGAAATCGTAGAACTTATGACGTAACTCGTCAATTCAAAGGTGAAAAGACTATCGTTCCTGAGTCAAGAGGAATTACAGTTGGTATTTCTTTATATGACGTATTAAAAGGAACTTATTCATTAGCAGAGTTTGTTGCTAAAGCAGTATTATCTATGGAAACTCAAATGAAATATGATATTTATGATGCTTTCGCAGCAGCTATGAATGCACTTCCAAACACAACTGGCGCTAGTCAATTAAGAATTAGTGGTTTCTCTCAAGACACTGCTATCGCTTTAGCACAAAAAGTTCAAGCTTGGAATGGTGGAGCTAAACCAGTTTTCTTAGGAACTAAATTAGCTTTATCTAAAATCTTACCAGCATCAACTAATGCTCGTATCTTATTAGGAGACGAATATGTTAAAGTTGGTTATATGAGAGACTTTATGGGTATCTCAACTATTGAATTAGAACAAGTTGCAGACTTTACTACTGAATTTGCAGTAAAATTAGATGATAAGAAAATCTATGTAATCTGCCCAGGTACTGATAAAATGGTTAAAGTATTTATTGAAGGTTCTACATTATCTAATGTTGATGGTAACTATGCAAATGCTAACTTAACTCAAACAGCTACATTATATAAATCTTATGGTGTAGGTGCTATTAGTTCAGCATTAGCAGGTGTTATTGAATTAGCTTAATTGTAACACAAAAGAATATTAGAGGAGAGGCTTCATAAGAGCCTCTCTTTATTTTAATTTAGAAAAAAAGGAGAGATAAATAATGGCAAATACTAAAACAAGTGCAAAAAATAATAGTGATGCAAAAAAGATTAAAGAGTTAGAAAAGACAATTTCAGATTTAAACGCTGTAGTTCAAATGTTAATGAAGCAGGGAGTTTCAACTCCAACAGTTGAAACAGAAGGCGAAAGAGATGTAGTATTTATTTCTTTATGTAATCATATACTTAATCTTTCTACTGAACCAAATGGAGGAGGCACTATTTATACTTTCACTGAATTTGGTGAAGAGCAAGCTATTCCTTATTCTGATGCTAGAAAAATAATTAAAAACAATAAAAGTTTTATTAAAGGTGGTAAGTGTTACATTGCTGATGATAAGATTATCAACACAGAACATTTAACTAGCGATTATAAAAAAATTCTTAGTAAAGATGATTTATTGGATTTATTATCATCAGATAGGGTTAAATTTAGAAGTATCTTTGATAAAATGACACCAACTCAACAAGAAATATTCAGAGATGTTGTTGTTGATAAATTATCTAAAGATAGAAACAGTGTAGATATGAATATTGTTCAATATATAAATGAGTCTTTAAATATCGATATTTTAAAAAGTATTGATTATAACAAGGAGTTATTGATTGTTAAAGACGAAAACTAGAGGAGGCTGGGAATATGACACCATATGATGACATATTGGATTTAGCGTTAGTCTCTATTGAAGATTATAGATTGAATAAACTTTCTACAGACTCGCCAGCTGAATTTAAGTTGATTTTAGAGGGATTTATGATTAGAGGGTTATCTAATTTTGAAAACTGTATAAAAGACCTTTCTGACAGAGATGATGAAGCACATCAATTCAATGTTGTTCTTGATGATTTAGAAAAGTCAATTATCGCTGACTGGACTGCTATTATGTGGTTAGATAAAGAGATAAATGACACTCGTCAAATTACATCTATGCTACAGAATAGAAATGAAGCTCATAGATACTCTGAAGCTAACAACTTAAAAGCTAAAGCCGACCATCGTGTACAAATGGTTGAAGATGTTAAACATAAGCAAACAACTTATAGTTTAAAACACGCAGATTGGAAGGGGTGGGCTAGTGGCAACTATCAATTATAAAGATTTTCAATTAGATGATAACGCAACAGTGCAATCATTAAAAATCTTAATAAATCAATGTTGGAAAACTCTTCCTATATTTGAAGGAAAAAATAAAGAAAACCAAATTGTTTATTCTCGTGAGGAGGCATATGAGAATTATCAAAAACATTTGTGTTTTTTAATTACTAAAGTCTCTGGTGCAAGTAAAATTTGGCAGGATAATCAATATTATGTAGAACTTGTTTATATCTTAGTTGGTATGCAAGATTTTACAGAAGACGAGCACGACAGAGTAAAATATATAGTGCATCATTGTACTAAACTTATCAACAATATGATAGAGATGGTATTAAACGATGAGTCTTAAATATTACGATGCGGCTCAGAAGATTAGACAACCAAATCCTAAAGCATCCTATTATGCAGATTATAATGCAATATTAGATTTTAGTTTTGATAATGCCCCAAATGTTGTTTATGATGAAGTCGAATACGAACAGACGTATGGTGAAAATGATTTCGTCAAAATCAATAAAGTCCGTGTTGATACTATATTAAACTATAACACTGGTATTATATTGGGTGATGATTATAAAACATTTATATTTGCCCCTGATTTTCCAGTTACGCCTTATTATGGAATGAAATTTCGTTGGCAAGGTAGTTATTGGTTAGTAATCAACACTAATTCTTATGCAAGTATATCTAACACAGCAGAGGTCAGACGTTGTAATAATGTGTTGAGGTTTTTTGATAAAGATGGCTCAAGAATTTACGAACCTTGTATATTAGATTATACATTGCGTTTCGCAAATAACGAAGACACTATGACTATCACTGTTGGTAATGGTGAACAAAAAGTATGGTGTCAACGTAATAAGAGAACCGCTCAAATTAAAGCCAATGATAGGTTTTTATTTGGTACGCCAGAACAAAGAGTTGCATTTAGACTTTATGGTGGTGGTACTAAAAACTATATGAATGGAGTTACTATGGATGATAATTCACCTACAATAACAGAATTTTATGTAGACCATTATGAAACAAATCCGTTGTTTGATGATTTTGAAAATGGTTTTGCTGATGCTTACTTGAATGAGGTGACTATAAAAATTGAGGATGTTGTTAATTCATTAAATGTAGACGAAAGTGCTGTTTTAAGTGCTAAGGTATACAAAGGAACAAAAGAAGTGGCCAACACTAATGTTTTATGGAAATCTTCTGACGATACCATAATTGAGATTAGTGATAATGTGGCGACTGCTAAACAGATTGGTAGTGCAACTATAACTGCTTATATCGAAAACACAACGATACAAAGTAGCATTGACATGAATGTTGTGGAGGAGCCTACTGAAGACGTAATAGAATTAATAGCAGAACCTAATATAGATTATGTACTACAAAATAAATCACAACAATTTGTAGTTTATTTATATAAGAATGGTATCAAGCAAATTGACAGCGTGTCTTTTGCTGATATGTCTGTGGGTATACCAGTTGGAAAATATACAATCGTAGTAGACAATGATAATGCATTCACGCTTTTCAATAAGGGAATGTATATGAATGCACCAGTTATTGTAAGATGTGTATGTGGGGAGACTACGTTAGATATGAAGATTAAGTTAAGGGGGTTATATTAATGATTAGTGATGTAAAACCATATGCTATATATGAAAACCTACCTAATATTTCTTATAGAATAATTGAATATTTAATGACTAGCCCAGATGCTGAAATCATATGGAAATTATTGAAGTATGACGACGCCGACGCATATAGTCGCCCTAATTTAACTTTAGAGGAAAAATCAAAGTTAATATATAATGGTGAAGCGGTATTGTCTAAATATAATGTATTTTTTGATTATATGATGGACGATGCTGAAGACCAAATGAAAACTCTACTACGAATTTATCCAGCAGAAGTTTACCCAACAACTAGAGTCACTGGTATATGTACAGTGAATTTAGAAGTATTTACGCATAGCAAAATAAACCATCTATCAAATTATACTACAAGGGTAGATGTCATCATACAAACACTTTTGAGGGTGCTAAATGGTGTTGATGTTGGTGGTGTTGGAGTTTTATTCTTTGATAATCAAGGTAGCCGTTATGACAGAATACAGACAATAGGACAAAAACCTTATAAAGGTAAATTGTTGAAAATGTCTGTTAATATGGGGTAATTATGTTAGAGCATATTAAAGAATTATACTTTGATGAGCCAATCCCATATAAAGAATTATTAATTTACCCAGTAACAATGAAAGACTATTTAGAATTTCATTGGCTAGTAAGTTGTTTATTGATTGATAAGAATAGCATACCAGACATCAATGTTATTTCTATGTCGTATTTACGATTTTTGTATTATAACGCTGCAAATAATGATGAGCCATATGTATATATGATAAAAATGTTATTATGTATGGTCTTACATATGGATTTTAATGAAGAAATGAGTTTTTATGTTGACGAAAAAAGTGATAAGGCATTTTTCAAAGTAAGAGGAGTTGCTTATAGTGGTTCTGATTTTGACGAAATAGTTAAGATTATATTTGAGCAAAACTGTATAACTCCTATTGATAACACAATTCAAAAGGAAGTTAGAGACGCTTTAGAAAAAGCCGAAGAATTTAAGATGCAACAAACTAAGCAAAAAATGTGTTCTTTAGAAGAGCAAATGATTTGTGTGTTAATTTCAACTCCATTAAAATTAGAAGACATCTACAAACTAACTATTAGGAAGTTTGAGAAGATTTTGCAACGTGTTGATGCAAAGCTACACTATCAAATTTATCTTAATGCGTCTATGTCAGGTATGGTTAAATTTAAAGATGAAAGTGTAATTCAACACTGGATGAATGATTTAACAAAAGACGACAGATATTCTGATGTTAAAGTTGATATGGACACAATGCGTAATAAAATTGAAAGTGTAAACAAATAAAATATCTATGCTATTGGATATAAAATATAATAGCTTTATATAAAATATTATTTCATAAGGAGGAATTATAAATGAAAAAGTTTTTAGTTAGTACAGCTGATGTGTACGGATATGACTCTAATGATAACTTATTATTCGTTGGTAAAACTTTATTAGATAGTTCTATTGAAACAACATTATCTAATACTGACGTAAGAGCAGGTAAAGGTAACCAATTACAATATATTTATTATCACACAGCTGAAATGAATATCACTATTAACGAAGCACAATTCTCATTAGCATTCTTAGCTTTAAATACTGGTTCATCTATTGAAACAGGAGCTAATGTTTGGACTGAAGAAAGTGTTACAGTTACTAAAGGTGTAGGTAGTGTTACAAAAGGAACTCCTTTAGCTCTTCAAACTCAAACTATTTATGGTTGGGTAACTAAAGAAGATGAGACAGTAGAAAGAGTTAAATTTAATGGTGTTCAATTCACTTTAGCAGATACTGATTACAACGGTACTGTTTGTGTAAGATATTATACAAATGACTCTGCTGCAAGAAAGGTAACTGTTTATGCTGATATGCTACCTTCTGTAATTAGATTAGTAATGGTTGGTACTTTAGCAAGTTCTGACTCTACAACTAACCAAATCGGAACAGTACAAATCGAAGTTCCAAGAGCTTCTATGACAGGTGCATTTACATTAAGTATGACACCAGACTCAGTTGCTCAAACTCCATTATCAGTAAGGGCATTATCTTCAACAGTTAATGTTGGTGGTTGTGATGGTAATAGACCAATTTATGCAACTATTACTGAAAAAATAAATGGTGCTAAATGGTATGACAACGTAATTGCTTTAGCTATTGAAGGTGGAGACTTCACTATGACAAATGGAACATCAAAACAACTTCAAGTTTATGCTATTAAAAACGATGGTTCTGCTGCATTCTTAGCTCCTGTAGATGGAATTACATTTGCTAGTGATAAAACTTCTACAGCTACTGTAGAAGGTGGTTTAGTAGTCGCTAGTGCTGCTGGTACAGCAACAATTAAAGCTACAATTACAGATATGCCTGAAATTGATGCTAATGTTATTGTAACAGTTGAATAATCATTATGTATTGCAAGTATTGTCAATATATCACAAAGAGTGTATTTGAGCAGTATCTAAACTGCTCGCTCTCTCGTGATTATTGTTTAAAACAGAAGTTTTGTCATAAAGAGAACAAACCTATGCATACGGATGATTGGCAGAAATGCCCTAGATTAGTAAAAGAGGAGGATAAGAATGAGAATTTTCAAGAACAAACAAAATAAAGAAGAAGTAGTTGTGGAGAGCACTAAGGACTTAGAGGCTCCTGTAGTAACTGAGGAAGAAATTAAAGAAGAAAAGAAACCTACTAGAACAACAGTTAGAAAGAAAAATATTACAAAGACAGTATGTAGGGTTTTGGTTGCTACGCCTTCATATTTTGTTATAGATAAAAACGGTGAAAAAATCACTGTCAACAAGAAAAATGATTATCATAGAAATGAAGAAATTTTATATTAATTTCTTCTCTTTATATAGAGTGTTCATTGGGAATTTACTGGGTTCGACTCCCAAACTCTATGCCAAATATTGTTGATAGGAGGGGTCAAATGGACTGGAATGCGATACTTGATGAAATTAAGACTATCGGTACTGCACTTGGCACCGTAATATTTACTGCTTATATCACATATAAGACTTTTAGTTCAAAATTAGAAAAATGGAGGCAAGAAGATAAGGTTAATGTTTCTAAAAGTATAGAGAAACAATCTAAACTTGATTGTGAAATCATGACAGAGGCAGATAAATTGAAAGAATTATTAAATGCTGACAGAGTACAAATATATGAATTTCATAATGGGGTACATTATGCAAATGGACGTAGTGCTCTTAGAACATCTTGTACTTATGAGGTTTGTCGTTTTGGCGTAGAGAGGTGTATAGACAGATTAAATGGGATACCTCTTAGTGTTATACCAACATTTATTAAAGCCTTGTTAGATAAAGGAGAGCTATTAGTAAAAGATTTAGAAGATATAAAAGAAACAATGCCGTCTACATATAATTTAAAAAAATCAATGAGCATTAAATCGTTCTATGATTTTGCCATCCATAATACAAATGGAGAACCTGTGGGCTTTGTTGCAGTGCAATTTTGCAGTGATGATATTAAAAACTTAAACAAGGATGCAGTAAAAAGATTTGCTTGGTTTGTGGAGAGTAAATTGTTAGAAATGTAATTTTCAAGGAGGCTATCTATGGAAACTAAAGAACTTTGTGAAAAGATTAAAATTTTATTAAAAAAGAAAAAGAGTTTTGTAGATATTTGTAAAGAGTTACAACTAAAAGACTACGAGGCAATCGGATTGGTTAATTTGATGAAACAAGATGGTGAATTGATTGATTATGTTAACGGTGAGTTAGTAAGATTAAAGACGCCGCTAAAGACTAATGATATTTATCAAGTTTCTACAAATAGTACTCATATTCCACTATTGTTGATTAGTGATACTCATTTGTGTAGTAATTATGACAGATTAGATATTTTGCGTTATTTATATGATAAGGCAGAAGATAGAGGTATCAAATACATTTTGCATAGTGGAGATTTTACAGATGGTCGTTCTAATAGACCAGAACATATTTATGAATTAAAAGAAACGTCGTATGAAGGACAAGTTGATTATTGTGTAGACAAATATCCAACTTTTAGTGGCAAAACTTATGTTATTTCGGGAAATTAACCAACGGTTTAATGGTTTCCCTAGAGGAGCAATTCTCTACAAGAACAATCTGGTGAACCTTATCAAGGGTGTGTAGTCCACGATTGAGGAATTATAGGAAAATGATAATTAAGGGCTATGCTAACAGGGGACGGTTTCAAAAAAAATACCCAATCCTGTGCCAAGTTAGGAGAAATGTATGAAAAGAATATCAGGAATTTATAAAATAACTAACATTATTAATAATAAAAGCTATATTGGTAGTAGTGTAGATATATATACAAGATGGAGGGAGCACAAACGTCGAAGCAAATGTAAATCAGAATGGACAAAAGATGTGTATGAGTCCCCCTTATATAGGTCTTTTAGAAAAAAATGGTTTAGAAAACTTTACGTTTGAAATTATAGAAGAAGTCTTGCCTAACAATTTGTTGGAAAGAGAACAATACTGGTATGACTATTATAAACCAGAATATAATTGTATGTATCCAGATAGAGCTTTGAATTGTATGGGGCATAAACACACAGATGCCACAAAAGCCAAAATTAGCAAAAATAATTGCAGATATTGGCAAGGAAAGAAATTACCGCCATATATGATAAATAATATTATTGCTGGTAATAAAAACAAACGAAAGCAAATAATAATGTTAGACAAAAATACAAGAGAAGAGTTACGTTCTTTTGACGGTATATGTAATGCCTTAAGATTTTTAGGTAAAAATCCTAATAACACAAATGGTATTAAAAATTGTTGTGAAGGTATTGCAAATACTGCCTATGGATATTCTTGGAAATATTTTGAATAAAAGGTCAATCGACTATCTCGAAAGAGAGTACGTTAATTATTGATACATTAGCGGAAGCGCCAGACTCCTACATAAGTAGGATGAAGATATAGTCAGGCAAATAAAATGATAAATTATTTGAATAGTGCATGATGATTGGTGGTATAAATCAACTGGTTCAGAAATAGTTAAAGCTATTGCCAAAAGAAGAGACGATATTGTTTACTTAGGTAGCGATGTTGCTGATTTGAAAATTGGAAAATTAAAAATAAGATTATTTCACGGAAAAGGCGGAAATGCTTATGCAAAATCTTATAAGATACAAAAATACTTAGACTCTATACCTTTAGAAGAAAGACCACATATATTACAAACTGGGCACGTACATCAGAGTTTTTATATGAAACAAGATGATACACATTGTTTCCAAACTTCTTGCTTAGAAGATTTAACTCCATTTGCTAGGAGTATGGGGCTTGCTAATGACAAGTCAGTTTGGTGGGTTGATGTTAATATTGACGATAGAGGAAAAATTGAAAGTATTAACCAAGAGTTAGAGACTTTCAATGCAAAGAAGTTGGTGAGAAGAAAGTGATTGATGCAGTCCTGAAACTTATATTGGCGGTCTTTGTATTGTCAATGATTATATTTCCAGCTTATGTTAATTTGTTTAAAGAACGATTGTGGGAATATGTGAAACAAAAGTTGGAAGAACAAGAAAAACACGATAAGTTAGTGAGAAATATGAAACAAAGGAAGAAGGGCAATCAAGGAAAAAGTATTATAAAATAGGGAGGCTGTACTATGATTTTGGGGTTAGATATGGCTACCAAAAAAACAGGATATGGTCTGCTTGACGAAGAGGCTAATCTGTATGATTATGGTGTCATTCGTACTACAAGTGAAGAGCCAAGAGATAGAATACGTGAAGTATACGATGCTATTGAGGCTATAATTAACAAGTATAATATAGAACATATGGTGTTTGAAGATGTGCCAGTAACAAATCATAATAATTTAAAGACTGGAAAAGATTTGTGTATATTGCAAGGTGCAATCTTATCGTTATGTTTTAAATATAATATAGAGTATTCTTTTTATGCTCCGTCTTCTTGGAGAAGTTTAATTGGAACTTATGATGGGACAAGACAGGGTATGAAAAGAGAAATTCAAAAGCAAAGAGCTGTAGATAGAGTAAATGAAATTTATAACTTAGGTTTTGTATATAATGCTACAGAGACCAAAACTAGACATACAGATGATGATAAAGCAGAGGCTATATGTTTAGGATTGGCTTATATAGAAGATATTAGTAAATAAGGAGGATTATTATGGAAGTTATTACAGTTAAAGAGAAAAAAATTACATTAAAGAAAGATTACTTAACAAATGGAGAGGTAAATTATATTGTAGGAGAGGTTTTAAAAATTTATGACCAATCAGGAGATATAGATGGTTATGATTATAGTCCTTTAGCTATGATTACAAACTTTTACGCTTTATTGTTTGCAGAATGTATTGAAGGTTACGACCTTGACGATGTAGATATGTATAATGAATATTATAATATCGGTACACAATATGAATTATTGAGAGTTGTAACTAATGCTGATGAGGCTTATCATTTAATGATGTCTTTATCAAAACAAATCAATAGTATAGAAAATACTGTGAACAGGAGTCTTCAAAAAATTGTTGGTATGATTTCAGATAAAATACCTGATGCCAAAACTATGACAAAAATGGTTAATAAATTACCAAAGGAATGGCAAAAGGCTGTAGATAATTACAACCAAATTACAGGTAAAGAAGAAATAAAAGAAGACGAATAAGTCTTCTTTTTTTTAGGAAATAACAAAAATTGAGGGAGGAGGCTGGGTTTATGGCTAGTATCAATTATGTAGCCAGCACAACTCAATTAAACAAGGAATTATCAGATATATTAGAAAAGGTCATTGATGCTGTTTCTGAGACCCTATTAAAGGATTTTAGGCAGCATTTGGATGCTACTATTTATGCCGCTCCCAAAGGAGATTATGTTCGTAATCGTGAAAATGGGGGTTTTTATGCTGGTTGGGAAATAAAAGAAGACCAGTCAAGTGCAATTAAAGGTTATATTAGAAGATTGGCATTTGATGGGGGAAACTTAGTCGCTCCTAGTATTGATAATGGTTTAGCACATGGTGGAATTGGAGGAAGAGACATTAGAGGTTATATGTCTTGGATTTTAAATGATATTACTTCTAACGATTTATATTCATATGCTGGTGGCGCTCATTACCTAGAAAACAATGATGGGTATTGGAATACATATTTGGCAGGCATAGATGACAAAGTAGACAAGTGGTTAAATAAGGAATTTAAAAAATATGGAATAGTGAGGAGGTGAAGATAGATGAATAAAGAATATTATATTAAATTACAAGCGAAAATAGATGATAGTTCTAAAACTATTAACGAATTAAATAAACAAATAAAGACAATGGAAAATAAAATTAGTTCGTTAGAAATTAAAGTAAAAATGCCTTCATCTGCCAACAAAGGTTTTGGCGACTTAAATACTCAACTTAATAAGTTAAAAATTAATATGTCCGAATTTCAGAATAATATCTTAAGCACAAGTAATTCTTTTGATACTACTACTACTAGATATACTAATAATGCTGGTAAAATATTAACAATCCAAGAAAAAATGATTGCTGGTGAAAAAAAATATAAATTAAGTTTAAAAGAAATTGGGAGCGCTGTAGAAACCAATGCTAAACAAGCTGATAAATGGCAATATTCTTGGAGTAAGGCATTTCAATCATTTACAACATATATGTCTGTAACAACAGTATTCTATCAAATTATACATACAATAAAAGATATGATTAGTGAAGTTACCGACCTTGATGGGGCATTAGTAGAATTGAAAAAAGTAACCGATTTAGAAGGAGAGTCTTTACAGAGATTTACAAGAGAAGCCTATGCTGCTGGTGCAAATGTTGCTAAGACTGGTACAGAAATGGTTGAAGCTGCTACATCATTTGCTAAGGCTGGTTACAATGAAGACCAAATTCTACAGCTTGGTGAAGTTGCTGCAATGTATACTAATATTGCTGACGAAGCTATTAGTAGTGCTGATTCCGCAGATTTTATTATTGCACAATTAAAAGCATTTAATTTAGAGTCTGATGATTTGAACAAAACATTGGAAAATTCTTATCACATTATAGATGCGGTTAATGAGGTTTCAAATAACTTTGCTGTAAGTTCTTCTGATATTGCTACCAATTTAGGTAAAGCAAGTTCAGTTATGGCAAATGCTGGTAACAGTATGGAACAGATGATTGGTTTAATGACCGCTGGTACTGAGGTAACACGTAATGCTAGTAAAGTGGCAAATGGATTGAAAACTATTACTCTACGTCTACAAGGAATGGACGATGAAGGAGGAAAGAGCCTCGAATTAATGTCTCAAATGGAGGGATTATTCAATAAGTTAGGAAAGACGGTTTATAATACCGACGGTACGCTTAAAAATACTTATGATTTATTAGGTGAGTTAGCAGATGTTTATCCAACATTAACGGCTGCTGAAAAGGCGTATGTTACCGAAACTATTGCTGGTAAGTATCAAGCACAAAATGCTGCTGCTATTTTATCTAACTGGAAAACTGCTGTTGACGCAACTGCCACAGCATTAGACTCGCAAGGTAGTGCTATGAAAGAAAATAGCAAATACTTGGACAGTATTCAAGGTAGGATGGCAAACTTTAATAGTGCTTTTGAGCAATTGTCTCAAAGTGTTATGAGTAGCGATTTGATAAAATGGTTTATTGATTTAGGTACAGCTATTGTAAATATTGCAAACAGTGATTTTGGTAAATTCTTAACCAAGTTTACTTTATTGTTTGTTTCAACAAAATCTGGTATTGTTATAATTGGAAAATTAATAGACACATTTAAAAAATTTGGAAAGTCTATATCTAGCACTTATAGTGTTTTACAAAAGTATAACGAACTCAATATCTTAACTAAAAACTCAACTAACGGTGTGGTAACCGCAGAAGAGGCTAAAATTTTAGTTCAGGGTAAGGCAATTTTAACTCAATTAGCTTTAAATGCTGCTATTGCTGCTGGAACAATTATTTTAATGGCTGCGGTATCAGCATATCAAAACGCGAAGGCTGCTCAAGAAGAACAAATTAAACAGGTATCAGAGAATGCTCAGGCTTATGAAGATGAGGCTAGTAGCATAGATAATACTATTAAGAAATTCCAATCTTTAAGAGAAACATTAGATGACAATACATCTAGTTATCAAGATGCCTTGAGTGCAAGAGAAGAATTGATAGAAATACAAAAAAGTTTAAAGAAGGAATATGGCGATGAAGCAGATAATATTGATTTAGTAACTGGTTCTATTAGTGAACAAATAGAAGAGTTAAAGAAATTAAAAGCTCAACGTGCCAATGATTATTTGGACGACAACCAAAGTGGTTACAATAATGCAAAAAAAGAAGTATATGGAAAGAATAATTATAGAAGAAGTATGCTTATAGGCTCTGGTTATATTGATGCGAGAGACTATGACTATGCCGTAAAGCATAAACAAATGACCGAAGAAGAAGCTAAGGTATATAAAGAAAGAATAGCTAATGCAGAAAAATTTGACAAAGATATGCAGGATATTTTAAAAAAATATTCTACTAAGAACTCTGTGAGGGATGATGGTCAAGGATTTATCAGTTTTAAGACCGATAGTGTTGATAAATCTAAGAAGGCTTTAGAAAAAGTTAAAAAGTATCTGCAAGATAATGAAGAAGAAATTGTAAAATCTGGTATTATGTCTCAAGAGTCATTTAATTTTAGGTTAAATGAAGTTGATAAAGAGCTAAACAATATAACTAAGAAATTTGGAGACAGTTATAAAGCAATAGAAGAATATGAAGACAAAATGAAGGACGCTGCTGGTTGGGAGTCTTTTAAAGGTAAACTTGAGGAACTATCTAAAACTACAGTTTTAAATAAAGATAATATTAAGGAACTATTAAAAGAATATCCTGGTCTTGAAGATGCTTTAAGCAAAAATGATATTACTATTGATAAGTTAATTAAAGATTTCCAAAATCTTAGTACAGTCACTGACACACTCATTTCTAATAACGAAGGTCTGGCAGATGCTTTAGCTAATATTACTTTAGATGGTAAAGTAGACCAAACAGAAATGAATGAATTGCTTGAGAAGTTTCCAACTTTGAAAGAACAGTTAGAGGGTACTGGTTATACTCTTGATGATATTATTGACAAATTCCCTGCCTTATTATATGCTGCTACAGGAACATTTGGTAGTATTATCGATGATTTGGATAATTTACAATCTGCATATGAAACAGTAACCTCTGCATTAGAAGAATATAATAACACTGGTTATTTTTCAATAGACACGTTAGAACAATTATTAGCTTTAGACCAAAAATATTTGGATGCTTTAGTGGATGAGAATGGAGTCATTAGGGATAATACCTCCGCATTTCAAGTTTTAGCTAATGCTAAATTAGACGAATTACAGGCTTCAGAAGATAGCAGATATATGAAAGAATTAAATCGTCTAGCATCTTTAAATGAGGCTGGTGCCGCACAGTTGGCCGCTAGTAGTATCAATGCACATAAAGATGCAATGGCTGGACAGGAAGTTAATGCTGAGGCTTTACGAGCTCAAATTCAAAAGAATATTGAGGCTTTTAACGAAGAGTCTGCCGCAGCATTACAAGCGGCCTATGATATAAATGAGGCTACACACAAAAGAAATAATGCAATTATAAACAACACTCGTCAGGGTTTAAAAAGTAATTACAAAGTTTCAATAGGTGGTTCTAGTAAAAAATCATCAAGCAACAAATCTAAAAAGTCTGAAAAAGAGTGGTGGGAAACAGAACTTGAAAAATTGCAAAATCAATTCAAGTACAATGAAATCACTATTGAAGAATATATTAGAGGTTTAGATAAATTACTTGGCAAGGTAAAAAAGGGAACAGATGCTTGGCGTAAAATTAATGAGGAACTTCAAAAGCAACGTTTAACTAAAGTGGAAGACGACTACAAGCGTGGAACAATTAGTCTTGACGAATACATTAAGAAGTTGAAAGAATTAATTAAGGCTTATAAGAAAGGTTCTGATGCTTGGAATGATTTAGCTGATAAAATCAAGAAAGCACTTCAAGATAAAGCAGATAAACAAAAAGATGATTTAGCTACCGCTGAAGATGCTGCTGTAGGTATTATTGATGATGAAATTGATAAGTTGAAGAAACTTAAAGAAGAGCAGGAAGATTATTACGATAAATTAATTGATGATAAAAAAGCAGCTAACGATGAAACAGAAAAGGAATTAGAATTAGCAAGACTTCAAGAAGCACTTGCTAACGCCCAAAAAGAAAAGACTAAACGCGTATGGCGTGAAGGTATCGGTAAAAAGTCAGCCGATATAAAAGATAACTATATCGGTCAAATGCTAGGAATAGTAAAGACCGAGGTAAGACTAAATTTAAGGTGGTGTGTTTATGGGTAGAACAAGAAAAAAAACACATCAAGAATTTATTAAAGAAATGCAAACAAAACATCCTAATTTAACAATATTAAGCGAGTATTACAATTCGCAGACTAGAATGAAATATAGATGTAATAAGTGTGGGTTAATTTGGGTGGCTACTGCCTCAAAACTTAGTGCTGGTAGAAGTTGCCCACAATGCGCTGGTAACAAATTAAAAAGTCACAGCGAATTTGTTGAACAGGTTAAAAAGATAAATCCTAATATTGATGTAATTAGTCAATATAAAAGTACAGCTTATAAAGTATCTTTTAAATGTAAAGTTTGTGGTTATGAATGGTCTACAAAACCAGGGGGTGTACTAAGAGGTAAAGGATGCTATATGTGTGGGAAGAAGCATATGGGTGAAAAGAATAGAAAACCTTCTTTTGAATTTGAAGAAGAGATAAAAAAGATAAACCCCAGTATAAAGTTGCTAGAGCCATATCAGAATGACAAGACAAAAATATTATGTGAATGTGTTACTTGTAATGAAGAATGGTTCGCATGGCCTTCTGGGTTAAAAAGTGGGCATGGGTGTCCTTATTGTAGTTTTTCTCATGGAGAAGCAAAAATAAAAAACATACTTAGCTCTTATAATATAACATTTATATCCCAATATAAATTCAATGACTTGCTAGGCATTGGGAATAGACAATTATCCTATGATTTTTATCTTCCTGAATATAATTTGCTAATAGAATATCAAGGTAAACAACATAAACAACCTATAGCATATTTTGGAGGAGAAGAAACCTTTAAAAGACAAAAAGAACATGACCGAAGAAAAAGAGAATATGCTTTTCAACATAACATTAAATTATTAGAAATTTGGTATTATGAAAACATAGAAAACAAATTAAAAGAAACCTTAAATTTAGAAACCGTAACGACTACAGGATGTTAATGGTGACATTAACATTGAAGTTATCGACATTATACCCAATAATGTTAATATATAGTCTGGACTGCAGATATAATATAATGAAACTGCAGAGATAAGATTAACGTCTTATCCGCCATATTATAATATATGGTCATAAAAGTAACAGTCGTGGATTTGGGAGGCCGACCAAGAAGCAATAAGAGAGGCTCAAGAAGCTTTAGATGAGTTTAACAAAGAACAAGAACTAGATGCATTAGAAAAACAAAAGGATGAAGCTATTAAGAATATTGAAGACCAAATTGATGCTTGGGAAAAATATAAAGAGTCTTGGGAAAATGTTGCCGATGATTATGAAACACAACAGGCTCGTATGACGTTAGCTCAACAATTAGGAGCCGATGCTGAAGCTAAAATTTTACAAAAACGACTAGATGTGTTAGAAGATTATAAATCTAAATATCTAGCAACAATGAAGGAAATTACTGATTTAGAAAATACACCTTCGGACAAGTTGAGTGGATATAATACGCCTAAAAATGTAAATACAACAAAAGGCAATCGTGGCTCAGGGGGCTCTTCTAGTGCTCCATCATTAAATAAAGGTTCTTATGTATCAGTTAAGCCTGGTGCTAAATGGTATGCAAATTCTTATGGTGGTGGTAATAGTGGTAGAGCACGTTCTGGAACCATTAAATATATCAATAATAGTGGAAGTCATCCATATAACATTAATGGTTTAGGATGGGTTAAAAAGTCAGATATTGTTGGTTATAAGAATGGTGGTATGGTTGATTATACAGGTTTGGCTATGTTACATGGTACAAAGTCAAAGCCAGAATTTGTTTTAAATAATAACCAAATGAAGAGTATGTTGTCGAACTTTATTAGACCACAAACATCTAGCAATCTTCCTTCAAAGAATGCAAGTGTAACAAATTATAATTTTGGTAATATTGAATTGCCAAATGTAAGCAATGCAAAACAATTTGTAACAGAATTAAAGTCTTTAGTAAATATAACAAAACATCAATAGGGTGCCGACATTTATGTCGGTTCCTCTTGGTGCTGGATAAATAAAAAAAAGAAAGGAGGATGTATATGATTTATCAACCACGTAATGTGCAACCATCTGGTTCTTCTATTGATGGGAGTATTAATAACACGTTTACAATGGAAGTTCAAACAAACTCTTACATCTCTGCATATCAATTATTAATTGTTGACTTTAATAATAATAATATATATACAGGTACAAAGACTACATTAACACAGAATTTGTATAATGGAGATGTTTTGTCCATTCCAGTCAACGCTAGTAGTGTACAATTAAGTAATGGCACAAACTATAAATGGCGTGTTAGATTATATCAGCCTAATTCCGATATGTTAATTACATATGGGCTTGTACAAAGTGCTAGTACTACAACAAATGTTTATTTACAGCCAAACATTAACATAAAGGCAGGAATGATGCTAACAATCAATAGTCAAAGTAAGACTATCACATCATACGATGCTAGTACTGGCTTGGCGGTAGTTAGCAGTGCGTTTTCATCTGCTCCATCTATAGGTGCAAAATATCAAGTTTATTCTGATTTTATAGAAACAATTCCAGATTACATTGTATATGCCAGAGAAAATCCAACGGTTTCTATCAACAATGTGCCAACTTCTCTTACTTTAAAATATCATACATTTCAAGGTGTATACACGCAATCTGATAATGTGCCTATTGTGTATCATCAATTTGACTTATACATCAGAAATGATGATGGTACTAATAAATTAGTCAATTCATCTGGAAAAGTTTATTCTGCTAATTTATCATATACTTATGACGGATTTAGAACTGGTAACACATATTTAATTAAGTTAGCAGTAGAAAATGATATGGGCATTGTAGCAGAAACAGATTTATATACTTTTAGTGTTTCATATGATATTGTTGAATACTTGCAACAACCTAGAGCCGTATTTGATAGCAAACAGAATGCTATTGATATTGCTTGGGTGACACCAGTTGAACATAATGCTACATCGAGTAGTGACGGTTTTACTTATTTATATGATACACCTTATAGCGGGGTAAATTCTTTGTATACAGATGGTTATACAGTTGATTGGCAAACACCAGATGGATTGTGTGTATTGCCAAATGATTTCAACATCACATTGCAGTTTAGTCCCGACTCTGGCTTTTTTTATGATGAAAATGGGGCATATAAAGAACGTGTAATATTAGTAGATACTGAAGTTGATGGCAATGGTAATTCTGGTAGGTTCCAAATTATAATTGATAAAAACAAGATTATATTCACACAACAACCAGATATATCATTAGAAGGCAGTTTTTATACAGATAAAACACAAACCTTTGTATTGACAGACACTGGTATTACTCAAATAAATAGTGATTATATTTGGGATGATACTGCTACTTGGAATGATGGTTATATATGGACTGAGGGTGGTACATCTATAGAGCGTGTATGTAATCACTGGTGGAAGGTTCAAATTACTAATACATCTATAAGAGTAGAGGAAATATTCCCTACGCAATAATGAAGGAGGATAAAATATGTTATTAACAAAATTAACAGTGAATAACAATGTAAAATTAGACTTTCTTCATTTGGAGGAGGCTTCTTCTAATAATACTGATATTTTTAGTATTCCAAAATATAAGCCAACATTAAATAATGACTCGAGATTTTTAGCGACTTTTGATGACGCAACAACTACGGCACGTGGTGTTGCAGATGTCGCTTTAGGTTATAATTTCTCAGTGTATAGAGAGGTTAATAATACAAATCAATTAAAATATATAGCAAGATTAGGTGATGGTGCCTTAACTATGACCGATTATAATGTTGTTAATGATACAACATATAAATACTATATATTTAAAGAGGACGAGTCTGCTATTTCTGAGGCGGTTGCTTCTAATAGTATTACGACTTGTTGGTGGGACTGGTCTTTAATAGATTTGGTGCCAAGTACTACTGAAAAAGGATTGTATTATGCTAACCCAAATGCAATTTGGAAGTTTAATCTTAATATTTCTAGTGGCGGAGTGTCACAAAATGTAAATAATACAACTTATAACAATTTAACACGATTTCCTAAAATATCTTCTGGTAAATTAAATTATGCTTCTGGCACTTTAACTTGTTTATTAGGAGACGTACAAAACACAAACGATGGTCAAATCGGATATGTTGAGAGTGCTGCTCTTTTAGAGTCTTGGAATGATTTTTGTGCCAATGGAAACATAAAGTTATTAAAAGACAGAAAGGGTAATGCTATGCTTGTAATGATTACAAGCACATCTTCTCAGGTCGATGATGTTTTGAGAGAACAGGTTAACACCATTACATTCTCTTGGACTCAAATAGCAGATGCTTCTAGTATTACTGTTATTGGTGCATAATGGCTAATTATAGTATGAAAGCTCTAGCAGACCAAACAAATAATGTTTTATGGAGTCAATATGGTGAAGTCTTACGTTTAGTAGATAGTTCTAGTATTAGTATGAGTTATTTAACAGATGTGTTAAAGAGACCAACTATAAAACCTCGTTTTAGATTATTTGTTCTTAATCCTGACGAGACTATCAATTATGAAATTCCAGAAGAAGATATTATTATTAATTCTGGTAATTTTACAGAGAATTATCAGAATGGTCAAAGGAAGAGTGTAAACATAAATTTAATAAATGTTGACGGAAAATATACACCCAGCATTAATACAATATGGGTTCACGATAGATTTCGTTTTGATATAGGAGTGGAGTTTGATGGTCAGGTTTATTGGTTCCCAAGAGGTATTTATATCTTAGGTAATCCGAGTGCAGACCACCAAGACTCTGACAAACAAGTCGGTTTAACTTTGGTAGACAAATTTGCTGTATTAGAAGGTAAGGCTGGTACTTTAGAGGCGACTTATGAAATTCCTGTAGGCTCAGATATTGAACAAGCTATTATGGGGATTTTAACGTTAGATAATGGGTCTGGTTATCCAATTGATTTAAAGCCTATTATTTATGATAGGGCTTTTAAAGGTTTGAAGATGCCATATACATTATCTAAAGATGCAGGAAGCACATTAGGAGAAATGCTCTTAGAAATTGGCACTATCTTAAATGCAGAGGTTTATTATAATTCGCAAGGAAATTTGTGTTTTATTAATATTAATGAGACGACGCTGGATGTTCAAAAAGCATCGTTATGGGACTATTCTGATGAAGATAGAGATTATGGTAGTGCTACTGCTAATTACGATTTTGAGAATGCCGTAAATGAGGTACACGTTGTTGGAGATAATATTAACAACGAGATATTTTCAGCAATGGCAAAAAATGAAAATCCAGTATCTCCATTATGTATACAACGTATTGGTCGTCGTATTGAGTATATCAATGACAGTAACATATATAGTGATGATTTAGCACAACAACGTGCCAATTATGAATTAAGAAAATTTGGTATCTTGAAAACTACTATGAATATTCAAGTATCTTTTAATCCACTTTTATTTGTTAATAATTTGATAACAATTACTGATAAATACTATAATTTGGCAAGAGAAAGGTTTTTAATTCAATCAATATCATATACTATCGGTAATGAGTCACAAATGACCATAAGTTGTTCTAATATTGTCAACTTTAACCAGTACGCAAGTGGGGTGATGTAACGTGGATTTTGACGTAAAACAAATTGCTGAATTTAAGAAAGTAATAGAAGACATTGTAGACGCTCGTTTGAAGAGTTATGGTATTACTTCTTTTGTGGCAGCTGTTGTAACTAAGGTTAACGACGATGGTACAGTCAACGTTACTATACCACCTGATAATAGCAGATTTGTAAATAATGTATTAAATAAAAGTAATGAGTCGTTATCTACTGGCGACTCTGTTGAATTATGCACTAAAAATGGTAGATTATCCAATGCTTGGGTAGCTATCAAACACGGTAAAAGTGTATCTGGTAGTTCGCTAGAAGACCGTGTAAAGTACCTTGAAGATAATGCTCTTATCTTCGTAAAGACAGGAGAATATGACGGATAAAAGGAGTGAATTAATATGAGAAATTACTCGATTAGGGGGAGGGACGCATCAATAAGATTGTTACATCCTCTAATTTCCAAGAGAAAGGAGGTATGTTATAGTTAATATACCTCTTTTTGGTATAATAATCTTTGCAATTTTTTTATAAATAAAGGTAAAACATATGTAAAAGAATAGTCCAATCCTTTTGAAGCAAAGATTAAACTATAACGTAATATTATGGATTACGGTACAATTAAACATAAAAATAATAATGCGCAACTTCTTTCTCAATCAATTTTGCATCAGTATGAAGGGGGGAAGCAGCGTAGCCTAAATATAGTTCTTGATAATATATACCCAATAGGCTCTATATATTTATCTATATATAGTACTAATCCTTCTGAATACTTTGGAGGAACCTGGGAACAGGTTGCAGGTGGAAAATATTTATTTGGTGTCGGAGGTACGGACGGTAATGTTACACCAGGCAGTACTGGTGGGACTTGGAACCATACACATAACCTGGACACCAATAGTGCTATTGCTGCATTACAATTAAATAACAAAGGTTCCATATGGTATAGGGAAGTAAATATAGGAACCAGCATCACAAAAAATTATACCCTACAGACAAACGGAGCTGGTAAATCAGAAGAAAATACAACAGGGTGGGGTACAAAGTTATATGGGTACACAAGCTCAGTAAAAGTAGCTCCTCCGTATTATGCAGTATATGTGTGGAAAAGAATTAGTTAGACGTGGCGAATATTATAAAAAAATAAAAAGAAGGGATAAAATGGCTTTATATAAAGAAATTGTCGAAGATAATGGTGTTGTGTCAAAATATTTTAGAATTTCTAATATATCATTTAATATTGACAGCAAAAACATTTCTGTTAGTGTTAAAGAATATGCAGACAGCACTTATCGTGACAAAGAAAAGGAAATAAAAAGAATACAAGAAGATATTAATAATAAACAATCTGAAATAAACACTCTTAATGAAGATTATGAAAATAACGAAGAAGAAATATTGAAACAGAACAAAGAAATGGATGTTTTAGTAAATGAATTAAATGAATTAAATACTAAAAATTATTTTATAGGTGAAAAACAGTATAATTTCGATTTTGAAGATAAAGATTATTCTATGTCGGATTGTTATAATTTATTAAAAGAATTAGATGTATTTGAAGATAGTGTTGATGTTTAAAAGGAGGGATATTTATGGCTCAACAAACATTAAATAATGGTGTGTCTGGTAAGGTCTTTAGAGATATTTTAAATCAAAATTTTACAGACCTTTACACAAACAAAGCACCAAAAAATCACGCTTCTACAACAACTGATTATGGTGTGGCAACTGGCACAAATTACGGGCACATTAAAGTTACAACTGGTAATGGTTTAAATCTTACGAGTGGTGCTTTATCATTAACGGCGGCAACAACATCTGATGCTGCAGCTGGTACAGCCACAAATATGGTTATGACACCAGCGAGAGTGAAGGACGCAGTCAATGCTTATGGTGTAATGAGTGATGGAAATACTATTATTAAAGTTGGTGGCACTCAACCATCTGTACAATCAGGAAAAACAATAATTTGGATAGATACTTCAAGTTAGGAGGTGGAATAGATGGCTACATTTAAAAGTAATAGTTATGGTGGTAGACAACTTCGACTTGAAATTTGGCAAGATGGTGGTAACTGTAAGTGGGCTTTATATTCAGAAGGGGGAAGTTCGGATTTCTATAGTATTTATAATTTAAGTATTAGTATAGCAGGTAAGAAGGTATATAATCCAGGGACAGTACGTTGGGATGAAAAAGTATTCCCAGCCGCAAAAGGTAGTAAAAGTGGTTCAGTTTGGATTGGTAATGGAGCAAATGCAAAAACTATTTATATATCTTTTGTGGGTGCGGTTTTTTATGACAGAGATACTCAAAATGGTGGAAATTTCACTATGGGTCAATATATTTATAAACCATCGTTAAGCAATATTAGTATCAGTAGTGTTGACGATACTTCTGCATATGTTTCTTTTAGCGTCACAAATAATAATGGGCAGGCACCATATAGCCCATATATAGACCTTAGTTTGACTAATTTTGGTTCTGTTGTTAAGTCTTCAGCTTCTCGTGGAGCCACATTTACAGGGCTTGATGCCAACAGAACATATTATGCCAGAGGAAATGACGCTAACGATGCTGGTAGAAGTTATACTAATGTTGCTAGTTTTACAACTTCTTACACTAATCCTGGTGCGCCAGGCAAGCCAATATTGAGTTATGACCAAACGGAACCTATTCCAAAAGCAAAGCTGACAGCATCTTGGCTTGCAGCTTCTGCTGGTTCTACCGCGATTGCTGGTTATAGAATAAGATTGTTTAAAAATGGCACTGAAGTTACGATGATAGATACAGAGAATACTGGTATTTCATATACATTCGACTCTTTTGAAAGTTATGGATTTGAACCAGGCGATGTTGCTCAAGTAGGTATTTATTCTTATTCAAAAGACTGGGCAGGCAACAAGCATTTTAATGGAGGTGGAAGTACTAGTTCACAAATATATAGTAATACTTTAACTATTATTTCTGACAAGTTCATTTATGCTTCAGTGAATGGTGGGGCATTTGATAAATACAAGATGTATATCAGTCAAGACGGAGGTTCGTTCGTAGAAGTAAAAAAAGAAAAGTTTAAGGTCATTTAGTGAAGGAGGTAATTAGTATGCCAGAATATATTACAGTTGTGTTATCTTTAATTTGTTTAATGATTGCCAATATTATTATGGGCAAAAAATTAGCAGATTTTAAACAAGAATACAACAAGGAAAAGTTAGTGGGAGGTATTAGTAAAGCTGCCTTCTTTTTAATTGGGTTGGCTTTAGCATATAGTTCTACATTAATTTACCCAATGGAAGTTGCTGAAGTTAATGGTCAAATGGTAACAACTTTAACAGGTGCTACTATTTTGATTAAGGCTGCAAATTTGGTTTATGCTGGTAAAGTCTTAATGAAAATTAAAGATTTATTGGTTGTAAGCGTTCCTGTTAATTCTTTAACAGAAACCGATAAAGATGACGAAAAATAAGGAGGAATGTCAAATGTCAAAGAAAGAAAATATTGAAGAAGTAATTGAAGATGTTGAAGAAGTAGAAGTTCAAACAGTCTTTAATGAGGACGGATTAGATGTGCTTTGTACAGAGGACACAATAGTAGAAAATATTAATGCAGAGGAGGGTGAATAATATGAGTCAATTCACAGTAAGATATAATCTTCCTGCAAGAGGAAACAAGTTATATAACAATGGCAAGGCTGGTGGATGGTCTTGGTGTATCAATGGCAGTCCAACAAAGGCAGGATTGAATGTTCTTGCAAACTGTGTTGGGTGGGCTTGTTCAAGATTTAATGAAATTTACAACGAAATTACAGGTAATAATGGAATGAAATACAAAACATTAAATTGCAATGCTGAAAATTTTATTGAAAGAGCAAAACAAGCTGGTCTTGAGGTTGGTATGACACCAAAACCAGGTGCTATCATGTGCTGGAAAAAGGGTGCTACTTTATCTGGAAAAGATGGCGCTGGTCATGTTGCTATTTGTGAAATAGTATATGACAACAATCACGTATTCACTTCTGAAAGTGGATATGGTGGAAGTGCATTCTGGAACTCACATAGATATAATACAAATGGACGTTGGGGCTTAGGTAGTAGTTATACATTTAGAGGATTTATTTATAATCCAGCCGTTAAAGACGAGCCAAAACCAACACCTACTCCATCAAGTAAATTTAATATTGGAGACAAAGTAGTTATTAATGGTGCTTTATATAGAAGTTCTAATGCTTCATCTGCTTCAGGCAGTGTTAGCAATAAGATTACCAATATTACTAGAAAAGTATCTGGTGCAGCACATCCATACAATACAACTGGTGATTTAGGATGGATGGATGAGTCTTCTATTACTAAATACAAAGAGCCAAGACCATCAACTGGTCAAAAGTTTGCTATTGGTACTAAAGTAGTTATTAATGGTGCTTTATATAGAAGTTCCAATGATAATAGTGCTGCTGGTCATGTAAATAACAAAACCACTTATATTACTAGATATGCTGCTGGTTCTAAACATCCATATAACACAACTGGAGACTTGGGTTGGATGGATGAAGGAGCCATCACTGCTTATTCTGGCGGTATCACATATACAGTTAAAAAAGGAGACACTCTTAGTGGCATTGCTGCTAAATATGGTATGACTTGGAAACAAGTTTATGCTAGAAATAAGTTCGTAATTGGTAATAATCCTAATGTTATCAGACCAGGGCAAGTACTAGTTATTAAAGACTAAAAGAGTAGGGTTCATCCCTACTCTTTTTTTTATCCTTTTCTATTATTGACATATCAAGTATTTTATGTTAATATTTAATTAGCATATAAGGAGGTGATAAAATGAGAAGGATATATTTAGACAATGCTGCATCAGCACCTCTTGATAAGCGTGTTTTAAAGGCTATGAAGCCATATTTGACTAAAGTGTATGGAAATCCTAGCAGCGTTCATAAAGAAGGCAGAGAGGCACGTATGGCTATTGAGAAGGCTCGTAAAACTATTGCTAGAATATTGAATTGTAGTCCAGAAGAAATATTCTTTACAAGCGGTGCTAGTGAAGGTAATTCGTGGGTATCAAAAAACTTTAAGTATTATTGTACTGATAATTCACACGACTCGATGATATTAGCAAATAATGACAACAAAGATGGTTTACTTTCTTATCCACTATTAGCTAGTGAGACTGGAGAAATGAGTTATTTAGCAAACAATTTTGGTCAATGTCACATAGATTTGACACAAGCGATTGGTAAGTTGGATGTCAATTTGTATGATTATAAGACTGATACCTTAAATGGTACCTCTTCAATAACGTCATATAATGATTTACTAGGATTAGGAAAGTGTGCCACAGCGTCATTTAGCGGACATAAATTTGGGGCACCAAAAGGTGTTGGGGTGCTGTTTATAAGAAAGCAATATCAAAAAGATTTTGTACCGCTTATATATGGACATCAAGAAAATGGTTTACGTGGTGGCACAGAAAATGTGGCTGGTATTGTTGGCATGGCGGAAGCATTAAAAATAGCCATCAAGGAATTATCTAAAAATCGTCAACATATTAGAGAGATGCAAAATTATATAATAATGCACGCTAATTACCCCGCAAAAATAAAAGCCGATAATGTTCCTATATTCTGGAATTGGGCAGGTTTTCGCTATGTCAGAGTGGAAGGACATAATGGCATCATAAACATTACTTTCAATTATTTGGATGCTCAAACTGCTGTACAAATATTTGACAGAGAGGGCGTCGCTGTTTCGGCAGGAAGTGCTTGTAATTCAGGTACAGATGAACCATCAAGAGCTCTCATGGCTTTAGGTTATGAAGAAGAAGAGGCGAAAAGAACTATAAGAGTATCATTGGGTAAACAAAATACAATGCGTGAGGCAAAGAGGTTCATCAAAATATTACGAAAAGTTATTGACAATTATGATAAAGAGTAGTATAATGTAATTAGAATTGAGCACAGGGTAGAAGAAGATGAGCCAATTCTAAAGAGAAAAGGAGGAGAGAAAACATGGCATTTGTGAAAGCCAAAAAAGAGAAAATTTGGACAAAAGTTTTGTTAGGAGGTTCAAGTGGAAGTGGTAAAACCTATAGTGCATTACGTTTGGCAACGGGTCTAGCAAAGAAATGTGGAAGTGGAATTGCGGCAATAGATACTGAAGCAGGACGTATTCGTTACTATGCAAATGAATTTGATTTTTCAGATATGCAGCTAACAGAACCATTTACTCCAGAAAAGTACATTGAAGCAATCAATGAGGCGGTAAGTTCAGGGTTCAAGGTATTGATTATTGATAGTATCTCACATGAATGGAATTATTGTGTAGATATTCACGATAAGATGCCTGGTAACAGCTGGACAAACTGGTCAAAAGTGACACCTAGACACGATGCGTTTATGGAGAAAATCTTACAAGCACCAATTCATATTATTGCTACTGTAAGAGGAAAAGATGAGTATGTTTTAGAAGAAAAGAATGGAAAACAAACTCCAAAGAAAGTTGGTCTTGGGTTTAAGCAAAGAGATGGTGTAGAATATAATTACACTGCAACATTCAATATTGCACAAGATACTCATATAGCAGAGGCTACAAAAGATAATACTCACATTTTTGAAGGACGTTACGAAGTATTGACAGAAAAAGATGGAGAAGCATTATATGATTGGGCTAATACTGGTGAAGATTTTGCGTTTAATATTTCTAAAGCTCAACAAGATATTATCAATTTAGCAACAGAACTTGGTGGAAGTAAAGACCCAGATGTTACAAAAGCAACTATCGATATTTTAGGAGAGGCTAATCCTAAAAATTGTACAGATGAAGTTTTATTAAAACAATCTTTAGCCGCATTAAACTCATTAAAAGTAAGTAGAGGAGGAAGTAAATAATGAGAGTAAAAATTACAGACAGATGTAAAGTTTGGGAAATTAATGATAAAGACGGAATGGCAGAAGTAAAGTTTTCTACTAGCCGTAAAGTAAAAGAAAATAGTTCTTATGACCAAACTCAAGTAACAAATGGTGTTGCCAGAAATGGTTATATCGCAGACTATCGTTCTTTCGTTAGATTTGTAGGTCACGCTTACAATCAATTAAAAGACGTTCAAATTGGAGATACTATTACTAATTTAGATGCAGATATGAGTACAGAACCATATTGGGACTCTAATAATAATTGCGTTGCCTATCCAAAAAATGAAAAGATTACTGTGTTTGCATTTGAAAAATACAATCCAGAAAATCAAGAACAAGGTTCTACTAGAAATTTAGACAAAGCACCTCAAGTTGCTGAAACACCAGCACCACAACCTCAAGTGGCACCTGTAGTAAATACAGCACCAGTTGCACCTGTGCAACCAGTTGCTCCAGTAACACCTGCTCCAACAGCAGCAGATGTGTGCCCATTCTAAGATTAAGCTAAGTAATTGACGATAATTTTAGAAAGGTGGCAAGAGTATGTTAATTCCAATAGAAAAAATTGATGAGGCGAAAGCCAAATATGATGGTCAGGCCATCCAAGAAATAGTGCAATACTTTGGCTTGGCTGACACTTATAATGAGAGAGAAAAAAGTTGCTCTTGTCCTTGGCATAGGGATAAAACTCCATCGTTTATTTGGAACGAAAAAACAAACTGTTTCCATTGTTTCTCTTGTGGTCGTAACTATGGCATCATAGATTTGTATTTAGAGCAAGGCATGACTTATCTAGAGGCAGTTGAAAAGTTGTTCAAACAAGTAGATATGGAATATAACTTCAATCAAAGAGGGGCTCAAACGTCCCCCTCTTACCAATATCCCAAGAGAGAGACCTATGATAGAACGCGAATACTTGAATATCTGAGTGTAAGAAAGATTAGTAAAGCGACGGCTGATTATTGCGATATTCAATGTGGAGAAAAAGATAGTATCGCTTTCCCATATTATGACAGCAACGATGTACTTATGACTATGAAGTATCACGTTGGTCACAAATTTAATAAAGCCACAGACCATTCAAAATGTTGGTCTCAAGTGGGTGCATCATTTTCACCCCTACTATTTAATATGAACAGAGTAGACCCCTCTAAACCATTAGTTATAACAGAAGGCGAACTTGACACTTTATCTGTCATCGAGTCTGGTTATAACAACGTTGTATCTATTCCAAATGGTTGTAGCAACACACAATGGGTGGCATATAACTGGGATTGGTTAGAGCAATTTGATAAAATTATATTATGGTTTGATAGTGATGAACCAGGTGTAAAAGCCAGAAACGATGTTATTTATCGTTTAGGGACTTGGAGGACATATTATATCGAAATAAGTCCTGAAGATGTGGCAACAAATGGTGCGGTTCTTAAGGATGCCAATGAAGTATTATTCTTTAAGGGTAAAGAAAGAGTGTTACAATACATTAACAAACCTTTAGAAATACCAGTTGAGAATGTATCAGATTTGTCAAAGGCAGAAGACTTTGACATAGAACACGCCGAGGGGCTTTATACAGGTATTAAAGAATTGGATGACCAAATATATAAACTAACTTTTGGCACTTTAAACATCATTACTGGTAAAAGTGGTGAAGGTAAGTCGGTGTTTGTAAATCAGGTAGCAATTTGTCAAGCCGTTCAACAAGGTTATGATGTATTTGTGTTTAGTGGCGAATTACCAGCACCTATTTTGAGAAATTGGGTTGAAACTAATATGATAGGTAGAGAATACATTACAATGAAAGACGGGCACGTTCGTGTGTTTAATCCAGAACAACGAAAGTTGATGCAGAATTGGTATGCTGGTAAAGTATTAGTTTATGATGACGATTATAATACTACCGCAACAGCGCTCCTTAATAAAATGGAGGAGTTGGCTCGTAAATGTGGTACAAAAGTATTTCTAATTGACAACCTAATGATGATTGATTTAGAGTGTAATGAAGAGGGTCGTCTTCAAGCAGAAAAAGAATTTGTTAATAAACTAATCTTTTTTGCTAAGAAATATAATGTTTTAGTATTCTTAGTAGCACATCCTCGTAAAACAGGAGAAATAAGAGTCACTAAGGAAGATATTGCTGGTAGTGGTAATATTGTAAATCTAGCACATATGGTATTTAGCGTTCATAGATATACCGCTAAAGAAAAAGAGGGCGAGACAAACACTAGAAATCAATATATAAAGGGTAAAGAACCAATACCTGAAGACTCGTGTGTCGAGGTATTAAAAAATCGTATAACTGGAATATTACCTTTGGTAAAACTATACTTTGATTATCCTAGTTATCGTTTTTATAAAAAACCTTCTGAACTTTGGTTTAGGTATGGTTGGAATAAAGATACTAGCCCAATAAGAACGGATGACCCAAATCCACATAATGTTGTAGCAGAGGAGGTTTCACCGCTTTGATGATATTTACCAAAAATAAAGAAGAAGAGGCTTTGGTACAAAGTTTTAAAGACAAACTTCAAGTATTTAATAAATTTCATTTTGAAGAGGAACCTCATATATATTGGTGGCTTGATGAAAATGGTGACAGGCATCAAGCACAAACGTCAATGACGGCGCTCATCCACTCTCACTCTCAGCCATTTGACGCGGAAAGGATTGCCCCATTTACAGCTAAGAAATTGCATATGCCCGTACAGGACGTACTGGATATGTGGAAGTTAGAAAATGACTTGGCAAAAGTAAAGGGCACTCATATTCACGCATTTAACGAATATATGTGGTCTAATAGGGAATATACTTATCCTAAAGATAAAGTTATAGAGCAGTTTGGTTTTGATATTTTGGAGCCATTATGGCCAAGACTAACAAAAATCGCCACCGATTTCTACAATAGATATAAAGACAGAATTATACCTATTGGTTTAGAGTTAGTAGTCGGTGACGAAGAACTAGAGATATGTGGAAGTATAGATTTCCTATGTTATTCTAGGAAATTAAAATCTCTAGTAATAATCGATTATAAATCAAATAAGGAAATTAAATTCAAACCATATAAGGGGCAGAAGATGACAGGATGTCTGTCACATTTAGATGATTGTAATTATATTCATTATAGCCTTCAATTAAATGGCTATCAATACATCCTGGAAAAGAAAACTGGTTTAAAGTTGCGTAATGAGCACTTCTTAATATGGATGAATGAAAATAATGATACTTATGAGATTTATAAAACTAAAGACTTGTACGAAGAAGCAAAAACTATGTTGCTAGAATGCAAAGTTGACAAATCTTTAGATGACGAGTACCCTTTTTAAAGAGTACAGTCAAAGATTATATAACTTTTTTGCTAATTTGTCAAGATAGACGTAAAAAAGGAGAAAAAATATGTTTGAAAATACTATTGCGTATAAACGCATAATGAAAAGAAAACTTCTTGCTGAAGCAGTTGAAAAGGCTAAAGAAGAAGGCATAGATTGGAAGATAAGACAATCAGAGGGCAAGCTCGCTTGTTTTGATAGAAAGTATTATCCTAAGGTATTATGGGATAGTGCCAAAGGGACTTATCGCAAACCTAAGGAGGCTTAAAGATGGGAATGACACAAAAAGATAGGATTTTAAGACATTTAAAAGACTATGGTCATATTACATCTTGGGAAAGCTTCAGTGAATATGGTATCACTAGACTTAGTGCTATCATATATAATTTAAAACATATCGATGGTTATTCATTTGACGAAGAGTGGCAAACTCGTATTAATCGTTATGGCGAAAAGACATCTTTTAAAAAATATATATTGAAAACAAGGGAGGCTTAAATATATGGATATTAATGAATTAAGTGGTTGGGGAATATCTCAACAAATTGCTCAGATAGTAGAAAACGGTTTTACTTTTGACGAAGAAACTGGAGAAGTGTTTTTTACAACTGATGACTTAGATGCTTTAAATGAAGCACTAGATAATAAATTAGAGTCATTGGCTGGTATATATCAAATGTATGAGTCAAAGGCTGATGCTCTTAAAGCTCGTAGCAAAGAAATTGCTGATAGAGCAAAATCTTTTGAAAATAAGGCTGATAAACTAAAAAACTATATCGATAGTTTAATGAAGGCTAATCAAAAGGATAAATTAGAGGTTGGAGATAAGAAATTATCATATAGAAAAAGTTCGGCTGGTAATGTAGTTGACGACTCTGAATTAAGAAAGTATATCAATTCTAAGGACGAATACAAACAAAGATATTTCACATATGAAGAGCCTAAAATCTCTAAGAAAAATCTTAAAGATGATGTATTAGCTTCAAAACAAGCAGATGGCAGTTATTCTTTAGTAATCCCTGGATTTGAAGTAGTTGAAAATAAGAATTTATTGATAAAGTAGGTGTATTATGGAAAATAATATATCAAAAGATTTTAGAGTTTCTATATTTACGACTATAGAAGAAGCTGATATAATTCTAAATGCGTTAGCAGAAAAGGCTTTAAGAATAGAAGGTTTGAGGCAATACGTTTATGATAGCGTAAATGAACAAGTTAAAATGGTTAGTCCTCCCAAAGAGGAAGAAAAGGTTAAAAAAGGAAGGAAAAATAAGTAATGGAAAATATTAAATTAGTATGTAAAGATTGTAAGAAAGAATTTAATTTTACAGTAGGAGAACAAAGATTTTATGAAGAAAAGGGGTTCGCTGCTCCAATTCGTTGTAAAGAATGTAGAGATGCTAAAAAGGCTCGTAATCTTGAAAGAGAACAAGCCAATAGCAATATAGAAGAAACTTTTGAAGATATGTTAAAAAGATTTCGAGCTAATACTGTAAAAATTGAAAAATAATAGAAGAGATAATGTTGAAAATTCAAACGGTAAGAATATAAAAAAGTCAGGAATTTATCTTGACTTTTTTCTTCGTCTATGTTATCATTTATATGAAGATAGAGGGAGGCATAAAGATGAGTGAAGAAAAATGGAAGCCTATAGAAGAATATGGTGGTAAATACGAGGTATCTAATTTAGGTAGAGTAAAAAGTTATCATAAAAAAAAGTCAAAAATACTATTAATTAATTATAACACCCAAGGATACCCTTACGTTAATTTATATTATAATAAAACACATAAAGCAGAAATGATACATAGACTGGTTGCAAATGCTTTTGTTCCGAACCCTAAAGGATATAATATTGTTATGCATTTAGATGATAATAAAATAAATAACAATGCTAATAATTTAAGATGGGGGACACAAAAAGAAAATTTATCTACAGAGCATTTTAAGGAAAAACAAAGAAAATATGCAAAAAAAAGAGTAGGAAGAAAAAATTCTTTTTATGGCAAACATCATACAGAAGAGGCCAGAAAAAAAATATCTGAATATGCTTTAAGAAGAGATAAAAGAAAGCATCCTAATAATAAAAAAATTATTTGTGAAGGAAAAATATTTTATAATATAAAAGAAGTTTCTAGCTATTATGGAATAAATTATAGCACTTTATGCTGTTGGCTAAATGGAACAAATTCTATGCCTGAAGAGTGGAAAAAGAAAGGTCTTGGTCATTATGGGGAATAAATATTACAATTATCATTGTCATAACCACAAAGGTAACATTAAAGCGTTGGATGTAATTGTCAAACAAGAAGATTACTGTAAGAGAGCAGTAGAATTAGGTCATGATGCATTTTTTACAACTTGTCATGGTATGCAAGGAGATATATTTGAAGCCACTACTTTGGCACATCAATATAATTTAAAGATGATTGTTGGTGCAGAATGCTATTATGTTCCTAATAGATTTGAAAAAGATAAATCAAACAGACATATCATTATTATAGCTCTTAATTATGATGGGATAAGAGAATTGAATGATATAATAAGTGAGTCGAATATAACTGGTATGTATTATAAACCAAGAATAGATGATGAATTATTGTTTTCTTTAACTCCATCAAATTTTATCATAACAACTGCGTGTGTGGCAGGATTATGGAACGATAAAGAATTAATTTTAAGATTAAAAGATTATTTTGGCTTTAATTTTTATTTAGAAGTTCAAGACCATAATGTCGATATACAAAAAGAAGTTAATAGATATGTGCTTGAATTAAGTAAAAGATATAATATAAGAATAATCCATGCAAATGATAGTCATTATATTTATCCTCAAGACTCAAAATATAGAGATTTATTTTTAAAAGCAAAAGGAATTATATATGAAGAAGAAAATGATTTTATTTTAGATTATCCTGACTACGATGAAATAGTAAAGAGATATGAAATACAAGGTGTATTAAACAAAAATCAAATAAGAAATGCATTGGAAAATACTCTAGTTTTTGAAAATATTGATTGTAGCAATTATATAACTGATGACATTAAACTTCCAAGTATTTCTGACACTCCAAATGAAGCTTTAAAAGAGATATTAAATAATAGTTGGGAAAATATAAAGTCAGAAATTCCAATAGAAAACAGGCTTAAATATATTGATGCTATACGATACGAAATGGACATAATAGAAAAAACAAATATGGCTAATTATTTTTTAATAGATTATTATATTGCTAAAATTGCAAAGGAAAAATATAATGGAGTTTTGACAAAAACAGGAAGGGGGTCGGCACCATCATTCTATATAACTCGTCTATTAGACTTAACAAATATAGATAGATTGGCTTCTCCTATAACATTATTCCCTACAAGATTTATGTCTGTAGAAAGAATACTTGGAGCACGTAGTATGCCCGATATAGATTTAAACTCTGCTGATGCTGAACCATTTATAAAAGCTAGTAAAGATTTGTTAGGAGAAGAAAATTGTGAATGGATGATAAGTTGGAAGCCATTGCAAGAGTCTTCAGGATTTAGATTATATTGTAAGGCAATAGGGCTAGACATAAATGAATATAATGATGTAGCTAAAGATTTAGATAAATATAAGGATGATAAAAAGTGGGGAGAATTAATAGAAAAGAGTAAGCCCTTCATTGGTGTCATAGAAGGTATTAGTGAAAGTCCATGTTCTATGTGTTTAGGAACAGAAAATTTACGAAAAGCGATTGGCTTGGTGAGAACACCAAATGATAAAATATGTTGTATGCTTGATGGTTATAATTGTGATAAATATAAATATCTAAAAAATGATTATTTGACAGTCACTGTATGGGCTATAATTAGGGATGTCTGCAAATTAGCAAACATTCCAATACCAACAATTAGAGAATTAGATAAATTGTTAGATGAAAAAACATTTGATATATATAGAGAAGGATTGACTTGCAGTATAAATCAGGCAGATAGTAGTTATGCAACGGGGTTAGTAAAAAAATATGCCCCAAAATCTTTAGCTGAAATGAGTGCTTTTGTTGCTATTATAAGACCAGGCTGTGCTAGTTTATTAGATGATTTTATAGCTAGGAAAGAATATACGACAGGAGTTAAAGAGTTAGATAATTTATTAGAAGATAGTGAACATAGGTTGATTTATCAAGAGAGTATTATGAAATACTTAATTTGGCTGGGAATACCCGAGACTGGTTCTTATGATATAATAAAAAAAATAGCTAAAAAAAAGTTTAAAGAGCAGGAATTAAAAGAACTTAAAGATAAACTTATTGAAGGATGGAAAAAACAAGTAGGGAGAGAAGAAGGGTTTGAAGAAACCTGGAAAGTAGTAGAAGATGCTTCTCGTTATTCATTTAACTGTATAGCAGGGAGTACTAAAATCCAAAGATTAGGACAAAAAAAATCTTGTTTTAATCCTACGATAGAAGAAATGTATTTAATAAAAAATGATAAAAACTATGCTATAAAAACAGGGCATAAAAATTTACATATGAAATATAAGAGATATGGATATGGCAATGCTTATTCTATGTTTGAAGACAATAGAATACATAAAAATAAAATAATCGATATTTATTATACTGGCATACAAAAAATATATAGGGTAAAAACAAAAAAAGGTTCTTATGTTGATTGTACAATGAGTCATAAATTCCCAACACCAACAGGAGAGAAAAAATTGCAAGATTTAACTGTAGGTTCAGAATTATATATTAAAAGTATTTACGAAAAACACCCAGATGATTATAGGCTGACAAATGGTATTTTTAAATCAAATATTCCAAAAAAAGGGCAAAAAGGATTTCAAGTTGTAGAAGATGGGGAGTCTCATAAATTTATGTTGGTATATAATGAAAAAAAAGAAAATAAATGTCCTTGTGAATTATGCTATAAAAAATTTGATAATTCTAAGTTTGAATTGCACCATATAAATCACGATAGAACAAATAATAATAGAGAAAATCTTCAATGGTTATGTAATAGTTGTCATAAAAAACAGCATTATAAAGATGGACGAATTAAAGTTTTAGAGAAAGGCATACCTACATTAATTGATGAAATTGAGAGTATCACATATCTAAGAGAAGATAAAGTTTATGATATAGAAATGCAAAATCCTGCACATAATTTCGTAAGTGAAAGTGGTTTAGTTGTCTCTAATTGTTCCCACTCTCTATCTTATGCTTATGATAGTTTATATGGAGCTTACTTGAAATCTCATTATCCACTGGAATATTATACCATTGCGTTCGATTATTATAAAGATGACTCTGAAAGAACATCAAAATTGACAGACGAACTTAAATATTTTAATATAAAATTAAGTAAACCTAAATTTAGATATTCAAAATCATCTTACTTTATGGACAAAGAAACAAATACTATCTATAAAGGTGTTGCTAGTATAAAATATTTGAATGATGGTGCAGCAGAATATCTTTATTCATTGCGTCACAACCATTATGACAATTTTATTAGTTTATTACAACAAATTGAAGAAGATAGACAAATTAATTCCAGACAAATGGAAATATTGATACGATTACAATATTTTGATGAGTTTGGCAAAAATAAAAAGTTGCTTGATACTTATAAATATTTTAAGGCATTGTATGGAAGAAAGACATTAGTAAAAGAAAAGTTGGCAGACCAAGGATTGATAACAGAAGATATTATAGATTGTTATGAAAAAGAAACAGAAAAGCAGTATGTAAATGTAGACTATATGAAGATATTAGCTAATGTTGAGAAGAGAATACCTAATGAAATAGTCCCTATTGCAGAACAAGTATTATTTGAGGTTGATGTTGTAGGGTATATTAGTATGATTTATGATGTAGACAAACGTTATTGTTTAGTAACCGATATTGATACTAAATATAGTCCTAAAGCAACACTATACTCATTAGGTTCTGGTAAAGAAGTTATTTGTAAAATAAACAAAGCACTATTTAAAGAAGAACCATTCAAGAGAGGACAATTAATCAAGTGTGGCAGGTTCTTTGAAAAGTATAAGCAACGTAAAACCGAAAATGGTTGGGAACAAACTAATATTAAGGAATGGTGGTTAAATGACTACGAACTAATTGATAATTTAGAAATGTAAAAAGGGAGTAAAGAAATGAAAAATAAATTAAAATTAAAGATATTGAGATTTATTAATTCTAACCATAATTGGAGGGCTATTTTATCAGCCCCTCCATACAATTTAATGTTTAGAGATTTTGATGGTTATACTTTAATTAAATATAATCAATTATTCTCTGACTTTAAAGAACCAATGGTTAGAGAAGCACGAGGATTTATAATAAAAAAAGAAGGGCATAAATATATACCTGTATGTGTCCCGTTCACTAAGTTCTTTTGTGTTGGAGACCCTAATGCACAGGATGCTTTATATAAGTTAGCACATCGCGATGAATGGTATGTGGAAGAAAAAATAGATGGCAGTTTAATTAAGTTATGGTGGGATAATGACGAATGGCACATTTCTACTAGTGGCACAACAGACGCCGAAAAAGCAGCCGTTCAATTTGAAATGAATGATATTGCTAATTACAAGCAATTGTTTATGTATGCATCTAAAGATAAAATTGATTACGACAGATTAGATAAAAGATACACTTATATGTTTGAACTTATTGGATTAGAAAATAAGGTAATTGTTCCATATGAGAAAGAAGACGTTTATTATTTAGGACGTCGTGATAATTATACTTTATTAGAAATGTCATATTTTGATGACGATTGTGCTGGTGTAGAAAAATGCAAACGCCCTAAATGTAGAATTGTAAAAGTAAATAAGAACCCTAAAAAAGTAATGAAAGAATTACAAAAAGAGGTAAACAGTTTTACTAAGGAGCACGAACATTTTGAGGGATATGTAATTTCAGATAAGAGTTTGAAAACTAGAGTTAAAATGAAGTCAACTCAATATATGGAATTATTCTTTCAGAAGGGTAATGGTATTTTCTCCCCACGCAAAATATTATTAATGATATTAGACCAAAAAGACGATGATGTCTTATCATCATTTCCAGAGTATAGACCTCAATTTGATGAAGTAAGAAGGGCTTTTTGTGTTTGGCTTGAAGCAGTTAAGAACGATTTAAGATATATGGATGCTCGTAATTGGGATGACAGAAAGAAGTTTGCCGAATGGGCTAAAGGTACGACGTGTCCATCAATCGTTTTTAGTGCTTTCAATAATGAAGAAAGATTAGATGGGGATTGGTTAGAGAAACAAGTGAGAAGAATACAAATCTCAAACTTGGCTATTCAGATTGGAATTGAAGAAAGAAAGGAAGACAAAACAGATGTTTAAAGATTATAAAAGGATGTTTATATTCGATACAGAAACAAGTGGTTTAAATCCTCAACCATTTGGTGAGATACTAGAACTGGGAGGAATATTGCTTACTAAAGAAGAAGGAGAAGAACGATTTGCATCTCGAGAAGATATAGATGTATTAGTCAAAAACAAATACCCTATTTTAAATAGTGATATTCACCATATAACAGCTGAAATGTGTCAGGGGGATGGAATTACTAAGGAAGAGTTGTTTAGGCTCCTAAAAGGCATTTTTGGGGATTATAGCGATACATTAATTGTGGCATATAATTCACCGTTTGATATGAAGTTTGTAAGGGCATTTATGGAAGAAATGTCGCCAGGTTATAAAATTACGAACCCAGTATTAGATATGTTAGAAGTTGCTAGGGATAGAACTGGCTTATATAGAGGTAATAAACTTTGTGATATGATTGTAAGATATGACGTTAAAGATGTTGAGAATAGCCATAGGGCATTAGATGATTGTAATGCTTTATTAGGCGTCATGAGGGCTATGTGGAAAGAAAAACCTGATATAGAAAATTATATTAGAGAGGTGTAATATGAAGGGCGAGGCATATCTAAATGTTGTCAAGGTTTAAGAGGTAGTGCTGGTGGTTATATATGGAAATATGAGGAGGAAAATAAAATATGAAAACAACAATAAAAAATTTTAATGTAAATTGGCTAGATATTAAAAACGCTTGTCGTCAAACTGTATCTATGGGTGATAGCAAGTTAGAACCAACAAGTGAATGGAAAAGAAAGTTGTTAATATGTAGACATAGTCCGCTACGTATAGGTAGCGTATTGTGGAAAAGTGAAGACGTACCTTTTTATGTAATGGGTCACATAGTTAGACACAATGTAGGTTGCACACCGTTTGTTTCAACATCCAGAGAAGATAGAACTGGCATTCCTAGAAACGAGAGAAAACAAACTGATTTTGTTGATATGCAAATGACCGCAAATATTGAAGCATTAATCAATATAAGTGAGCGTCGACTTTGTACTTGTGCAGACCCTACGACACGCAAATATTGGGAGTCTGTATTAGAGGCAATAAGAGAATATGATGAAGATGTTTTCTGGGCGTGCACCCCTCAATGTATTCGTTGTGGAGCGTGTGTAGAACCATTTAGTGATTGTAGATTTTATGAGAACTTTTCTAAAAACTTAACACCAGAACAACAAACTGACATTATGGCTAGATATGACGCATATAACGAGTATCGTGATAAAGTATTATCTTTAAAAAAGGGGAATAAGAGTAAATAAGGAGTAATATTATGACTGATAAAGAAAAGAAGGAACATATAAAAAGTCGTTTAAAGGCACATTATAAGTATATTGAGTCTTTAGGCTATGAGATAGTAGGAGTATTTTTACAAGGTAGTCAGAATTATAACTTGGACATTTATGAAAGCGATTATATGTCTGATGTAGATACTAAGTGCTTGGTAATTCCGAAACTAGACAATCTTATAAAAGGTTCTGCTATGGTGTCAACTAAATACGATTTTGAAGGAGAACAAATCGATGTAAAAGATGTAAGAGTAATGATGGAGATGTGGAAAAAGCAAAACCAGTCTTATATAGAAGTACTATTTACTAAATATAAATTGATTAATCCTAAATACAAGTCATATGTCAACGAGATTATTGCTATGCGAGATGATATAACTCAAATGAATATACCGCAATTAGCACGTTGTATCAGCGGTATGAGTAAAGAAAAAGTTTGTGCCTTAGAACACGAATATCCAGCAACAATAGAAAAAATTAAGAAATTTGGTTATGACCCTAAACAATTGGCTAGCATAATCAGATTAACACATTTGATAGAAAATCTATTTGAGAAAAATAAAAAGTTTAAAGATGCCATTATATATCACAATGGTGAACTTAGAAACTATATGATAGATGTTAAAAAAGGCAAAATAGAATTAGAAGAAGCCAGAAAATTGGCTGAACTATATGATACTAAAACTAACGCAATAAAGGATGATGTTGTAGAACAATATGGTAAAGACAATTTTAATTCAGAAATATGTGAGAAGTTGGAAACAGCTATCTACAAACTTGTTAGATTTGGTATCATTAGTGGTGTAATGGAAGCACGACAAAACGCTTTTAAAGAATTATGTGATATGATGGTTTCAAGTGATTGCGATGATGCCGCAGATAAAGTTATAAAAGAATTATCAGTGGAACACAAGGAGAATTTCTTAGATTACTATAAATAGGAGGTTCTTTTATGAGAGAAATTACTAGAGAAATGATTAAAGAGTACAGATTAATGAAGTTGGGTTATGATTTTATGGGCTATGAAATTAAAAACAAACAAGATTTAAGTTTTCATCATTTAATAGTCCCTAGAAGAAATTGTAAGGCTTTAGGTCTTGGAGAAGGCTATTTAAAATGGAATGGCTCTATTCTTAATCAAAATACGTCGCACGATTACTTACATTTGATTGAGGCAAAAGACTTAGATATGTTCATGGCTATTACTAGCGAAATGATAGACCAAAATATCAAAGGTTGTCTTGATATAGAGAATTTGAGAAGAATAAGAGATATATTAGAGTGCTTTGAAAGAGAGCATTCGTCAGATAGAGGTAAAAAAGGTAGGTTATTAATAAAGGACGACTATGTGAGGCGTAGAAAGTTTTAGTAAGCAAGGAGGAATTGACTATGAAGAAAAAAATATTTGCGGTATCAGACATCCACGGCGAATATGAAATATTAATTAAAGGATTAAAAGAGGCTGGTTTTGATGAAGACAATCCAGAGCATTTATTGGTTAGTGTCGGAGATGCTTTTGACCGTGGAGGAAATGCTTTGGCGGTATATGAATATTTAAAAAGATTATCTGATAAAGGAAGTGCAGTTGTACTAAAAGGTAATCATACTGGTTTCTTTACAGGATATTTAGATGGTACAATCTTATCGCCATTTAACTATTATAATAACGGGACAAACGAGACTATGGCTGACTTTTTACACGAAACAGCCCCATTTGAGATGTATTGTGTATTAAGAGAAATAGACCAGCCAACCTATGGCGATTTTGCAGACTGGGTTAGTGGAGCTAGACAAGAAATAAATGGAGAGTTCCCAGAGCTATTAGAATGGCTAAATACAAGGCCATATTATTTAGAAACAGAAAACTATATATTTACTCACGGAGCAATAGACACAAATGCAAAAGATTGGCACAAGCCACATTGTGAAAGATACCATTTTACAGATTGGGACGCCTTAATGTGGGATGATGGAAGTTTCTTTGAAAAAGAGATAAATAATACCGATAAAACTGTCGTAATTGGTCATTTTGGGACAGCCACTTTAAGAAAAATGTATGGCTATTCACCAAATAGAAATCTAAAAGGAAGTTTTGACATATTAAAAAGAAAGGATGGGCGAGTTATTGCAATAGATGCAACAACTAACCTCTCTAAAAAAATTAATGTGTTAGTATTAGAAGATGAAGAGGTTATAGATAATATATAATCTCTTCACTACAACAATAAAGAAGGAGGGAATATTTATGAAAAATGATACAAAAAAGAAAGTAATGGAAGTCTTAAATTGTTCAAATGTGCAAAATTCCAATGCTAATGTGGATGAATACTCATTTGGTGGCAGAAAGTTTGAAGCCGCTGGTATCTTATTAAAAGAAGTTGCCAGAGATGAATTTATTGAACCAGATGTATGGGAAGCATTTCAAGATAATCGTATTTATATTCACGATATGGATAACTATGCAACAGGTATGCATAATTGTTTATTTATAGATTTTGCAAAGCTATTTAAAGATGGTTTTACAACTAGAAACGGCGACGTAAGACCACCTAGAAGTATTAGTACAGCAATGCAACAAGTAGCAGTAATATTTCAATGCCAAAGTCAAGTTCAATTTGGTGGCGTAGCAAGTGCTCATATTGATTTTGATTTAGCACCATTTGTTGCGATGTCTTTTAAAAAACATTTTAAAGATGGTTTGAAATACGTTTATGAAGAGCCATTAAATTGCTATATACCACCAGAAGAAGAATGGCGTGTTGGAAATAAAGAATTACAAGAAAAATATTCAAAGGCATACAATTATGCTATTGATATGTTAGAAAGAGAAGGTATGCAAGCTGCTCAAGGTTTATATCACAATTTAAATACTTTAGAAAGTAGAGCAGGTAGTCAATTACCATTTACATCTATCAATTTTGGTAGAGATACTAGTGAAGAAGGTAGAATGGTCAGTAGATGGCTATTAATGGCTAGTTTAGATGGTATTGGCAAATTTCATAGAACCAGTATATTCCCTATTGCTATATTTCAACATAAAAAAGGTATTAATGCAAATCCAGGAGACCCTAATTATGATTTGAAACAACTAGCAATAAAATCATTATGTAAGAGAATTTATCCTAACTTTGTAAACTGTGACTTTAGTGGTAATGTTGAAGACCCAGAAAATCCTGATACTTACAACTGCACAATGGGTTGTAGAACTGCTATGTCATACGATAGACACGGTTTTGGTTATTCAAAGGTTGGACGTGGTAATGTAAGCCCTGTTACTATCAATTTACCAAAGATTGGTTTAAAACACGGAATTGCTTTAGGAACACGTAAAACAGCCGACATAAATGGTTTTTGGAAGGAACTAGATGAGGTATTGGCTATTGTGGAAAAAGCCCTAGTATCACGTTACAATCATATTTGTAATCAAAATCCAAAAGCTGCCCCATTTATGTATAAAAATGAAACTATCAGAGGTTTTGATGGTAAAAACATTGCTAGTGCTATGAGGCACGGCTCTCAAGCAGTTGGCGTACTTGGTATCGCAGAAATGTGTCAAGCGTTGTTTGGTAAGAACCATTTAGACCCAGAAGTACATCAATTTGTAACAAAACTAGTACAACATATTAGTGGCTTTTGCAAAGAAGCATCTGAAAGAAATGATTTAAACTTTGGTGTTTATTATACTCCAGCCGAAAGTTGTTGCTATACTATATGTAAAAGAACACGTGATGAATTTGGAGAAATTCCTAATATTACAGATAAAGAGTTCTTTACCAATAGTATTCACGTTCCTGTGTGGGAAGAAGTCGACGTCTTTAAGAAAATTGATATAGAAGCTCCTTTATGTAAATACGGAACTAGTGGTTGTATTACTTATACTGAATTTGAAAGCAAGATTATGGATAATCCTGAAGCCGTAGAACAAATTATTAACTACGCAATGGATAATGATGTACCTTATTTTGCAATCAACTTCCCTATTGATACTTGTTTAGGTTGTGGTTATAGTGATGACATAGCTGGCGAATGTCCGATTTGTCATAGTACAAATATCGAACATTTGGCTCGTGTAACAGGCTATTTAACTACAGATGTATCTCATTTTAATAAAGGGAAACAAGAAGAGGTAAAATATAGATATAAACACACTAAAAAGACTTTTGGTGATGAAAATGACAAATATTAAAATTATGGGTATTGCTCATAATAGTGTCGTTGATGGTGTAGGCATTCGTGATGTAATATTTACAGCAGGATGCCCTCATCATTGCTATGGTTGTCATAATCCCGAAACGTGGAATATTAATAATGGCAAAGATTATACTATACAAGGTATTATTAAAGAACTAAATACTCATTGTAATTTAACACTAAGTGGTGGAGAGCCATTCATACAAGCGAAACAATTAACAGAATTGATATTAGAATACAAAAAGATTAAACCAGAGCTTAATGTGTGGGTATATAGTGGCTATACTTATGAAGAAATAGTTAAAGACCCTATTAAATTAGAATTGCTAAGACAATGCAATGTACTAGTGGATGGTCATTTTGAATTAGATAAGAAAATTAGAGGTCTTAAATTTAGAGGTTCTGCGAACCAAAGAATTATAGATATACAAGCGAGTTTAAAATCTGGTGATGTCGTATTTTCACCAGAAAATACTGTAAAATGATAATTACTGGTGAAAATCAGTGATTGATAGAAAGAAAGGAAAGATAAAAATGAAAGAAAAAATTACAGATGAATATGGAAAATTTGAAACTATTGCGAAAGGATTGGATAACCAATTATGCACTTTATTACTAACCGATATTATGGCATCATTAGTAAACGTTTATAAAAATGATGAAGGAGAGATAGTAAAAGATTATAACGAGTTTGATACATTAGTAACTAATATTAAGGAATTATTAGATAGCGTACAAAGTATACCAAATATTAATATTAGACAAGCAACTAAAGATAATCTTGAACAAATAAATAAAATGTATGATGAGTGTAGATATTCTATGAGAACACTTCAATGGATTAAAGAAGATTTACTAAAGGAGGATAATAAAGATGCGTAAATTTGAAATTATTAGCGAAGCTCAATGGAATAAGGATATTATAGAAGAATGTTACAATGAACAATGCACAAGAGAAGAAGCTTTAAAACCTCGTAGGGGCACAAAGCATAGTGCTGGTTATGACTTTATTAGCCCAATAGGTGCCACTATCCCTGCTCACGGAATGGTAAAAATACCTACTGGCGTAAAAGCCGCTATGAATGAAGATGAAATATTATCTATTTATCCTAGAAGTAGTATTGGATTTAAAACAGGAATTAGATTATCAAATACAGTTGGGGTAGTGGATAGCGATTATTATAATAACTTAGATAACGAAGGACACATATTTATTAAATTTTTCAATCCAACTGATAAAGATTACCAAATTCATATTGGAGATAAAATTGCTCAAGGTATCTTTACTAAATATTTAACTGTTGATGATGAAGAGGAAATTGAAACAGAACGTACTGGAGGATTAGGAAGTACTGGGAAATAGTATTGACTTTTCCCTTTTTCTTTGGTATAATTTAATTGACTCAAGTCAAAGAAGGAGGTAAGGGTATGGCAGCGGAACAATTCTTCACAAATACATTGTTAGTAGTAATGATATTAGTATCAGCAATGTTATTCGTACATTTATTAGATGCGTTTATAATGAGTATTCAAGCTCATAGAGCGGCTAAAAAATTCGATAAAATGGTAACAAGCCTTATCGAAGAATTAAAAGCGGCAGCTAAAGAAAAAGCTGGGGCTAAAAAAGAAGAACAACCTGTTGAAGAAGAAGTTGTAAAACCAGATTATAAAGCAATGACTATTGGTGAATTAAAAAACATTGCTAAGGAACATAAAATCAAAGGTTATTACAATTTAAAAAAGGCAGATTTAGTTAAAGTTTTATCTAAATAAAAAAAAACAACCAAGGAGGGTTCTATGAAAATAATAGCAACCTTTGGGTTCTTGGTTTTATTAGTCTTCAATTCGCAAAGTAGATAATAATTAACAAAAAACACGCATCTGCGGTAACAGATGCGTGACTCTCGAGAGTTTTCTCCTTGTTTTCAGATTGCTTAGCGACGTTTGACTGGAATACGTACTGCCTTTTTCAAGGCGGGAACATAAACAGACTTAGTCACTAAATGTGTTTTTCTAATTTTCATTATACTTGCACCTCCAATCTGAGGTGTACACCACAAGAAACTTCGCTAGCAATCTAATTGTAACATAAAAACTTAAAGTTTGAAATCCCAGTCTGTTTTAAACTTTATAAATACTGGGATTTCTTTTATATTACGCAAAAATATTATCATAGATAGAGGGAGCAACGTTTGCTCTTTTTAATTTTAGAGAAAGGAGACAAAAAAATGATTACAAATGAAATATACTTTTTTGAAAATCAATCATCTGTAAGTACAAGCAACTCTTTGTATAATGTTAATGATGGCACCCTTATTTTACAAGTTGATGGTAATGTTAGTAATTTAGAACTATTAGTATTAGGTAATACCGATTTAGTTGACGATGATTTTGTTACTTTAAAGACGATTAATGCTAGTGATTATAGTATGAGTGATAAAATCACCTCTACAGGTATTTATTGGATAGATATTAATGGACTTAGGAAAATTAAACTTAATTTAAGTAAAATTACTGGTTCCGTAAATGTCAAAGCCATTACTAAAAGAGGCTTAACAACAGATTTAGTTGCAAGAGCTATGGCAGCCAATTCTTCAGGTGGTGGCTCTTACACTTTACCTGTGGCTAGTGCTAGTACATTAGGGGGAATAAAAGTTGGCGACACATTAAATATTTCAACTGATGGAACAACTGATGTGGATACAAATAAAATTGCCACTAGAGAATATGTTGACGGGGCTATAAAATCATCAATTACTGATACATTAGGAGGTAGTTACTAATGGCAAGAACGGATAATCTTAATAACTTCTTAACTGATGTTGCAAATAGTATAAGAGAAAAGAAAGGAACTACTGAATTAATTCCAGCAAGTGATTTTGATACCGAAATTGAGAGCATTGAAACAGGTGGAGGCTCAACAGTAACAAAAGGAATAATAATTAATGAATTTGATGAGAATGGATATGCTACTGATATATCCTTAGTAGGAATGACTTCCGTACCTGATTATTATTTTGCAGCATATAATAATGTCAGTAGAAATGCTTTAAATAAATATGTGAAAAATATACAATTACCTAGTGGAATAACTCGTATTGGAGATTGTGCTTTTCTATATTGTACAGAATTAGCATTAACAGAATTACCTAGTGGGATAACAAGTATTGGAAATAGTGCTTTTAATAGTTGTACAAATTTAGCATTAACAGAATTACCTAGTGGAGTAACTAATATTGGAGTTGCTGCTTTTCAATATTGTACAAATTTAGCATTAACAAGTTTGCCTAGTGGATTAACTGATATTGGAACTAGTACTTTTCAATATTGTAATAATTTAGCATTAACAAGTTTACCTGAAGGATTAACTAGTATTGGGGCTTATGCTTTTTATGGTTGTAAAAATTTAGCAGAAATGAATTTACCAGCAGGATTAACTAGAATTGGAAGTAGTGCTTTTTATGATTGTAGGAATTTAACATTAACAGAGTTACCAGCAGGAGTAACACTTATTGACGGTGGCGCTTTTGGTAATTGTTATAAATTAGCATTAACAGAGTTATCTAGTGGATTAACTAATATTGGAGGTAGTGCTTTTTATGGTTGTACAAATTTAGCATTAACAAGTTTGCCTAGTGGAGTAAGAAGTATTGGAACGCAGGCATTTCAAGATTGTACAAATTTAGCATTAACAGAATTGCCTAGTGGAGTAACTAGTATTGAAATGTATACTTTTAGCAAGTGTACTAATTTAGCAGAAATGACTTGTTTAGGAAATATAACTCGTATTAATAATGATGCTTTTTACGATTGTACAAAATTATCAAAGTTTGCCTTACCAAATATAACAAGCGTTCCAACTTTAAGTTCAGCTAATAACTTCTACAATACTCCAATAGCAAATGGAAAAGGTTATATATATGTACCAGATGATTTAGTAGAAAGTTTTAAATCTGCAACTAACTGGAGCACATATGCAAACCAAATAAAAGCAATAAGCGAAATGGAGGCAAGTGCATAATGAGTATAGTAAAAGAATTTTATAAAACAAGAAATGACGGAATAAATCTTTATAAGACTTATTCAAATGAAGGTTATATAATACATAAATTAAATACAGAAGAATATTATGGTGAAGCAATAGATGTTGAAAATACACCTTTTGAATATGAAGAAACAGAAGAAATATCAGAAGTAGAGCAAAAAGCACAAGCCTATAATATTTTAGTTGGTGAGGTGGAATAATGAATATATTAGAAAGAGCAAGAATGTTAAGAAAGAACATAATTGTTAGTTCTGCTAGTTTAGAAGATAAAGTTGCAAGTGAAACGCCAGAATTATTTGCTAGATTAAATCAAAATGGGGAATTGATAAAAGTAGGTACTAGAATTAATTGGAACGGAGTATTAAAAAGAGCTAGTGTAGATTTATATGATACTTTAGAAAACAATCCAGATAATGCACCTACATTATGGGAAGATATTGAGTATAAAGAAGGTTATAGAATAATACCACGAACTATTACAGTAGGTACCGCATTTAGTAAAGATGAATTAGGTTGGTGGGAAGATACCTTGTATAAATCATTATTAGATAACAATGTATGGACGCCAGAACAATATCCTAGTGGTTGGGAAATAGTTTAAATGAAGGAGTAAATCTTTATAAGACTTATTCAGACGCGTGAAGAACCTACAAAACTTTATGTAAGAGGATGAATAATCCTCTTTTTTTTACGCTTTTACATTGACATCATATGGCGGATATGATAAAATATATTTAGAAAGAAGGAATATTATGTCAATTAGAACAGTAAAAAGAGATATAAAGTATTGGCTTCAAAGAAGGATACGAGGTTGGTCTGATGATGAAACTTGGAACTTAGATTATGAATTTATTAAATGGGTTAATAGTAGATTTAAAAAATATAAAGAAAAAGCAAGTAAAATAGTTGATTTAGAATTTCATAGGTTTGAATATAAAAGAAAAGAATATACACAATTACAGTTAATAGATAGAGTAATTGAATTGACTGACGAAATGTTGACTGATGAATATTGGGATTTAATACATACAGACGCTGAGAGATTAGAAAAAATTAAAGATGAAGTGTTTGATATATTTAAATTAATCTATGGTGTAATGTGGTGGTAAAAGAATGTCAGTTTTGTGGTGGCGTCAATAAAACAACAGGAAAATATTGTAATACTTGCTACGGATATTTAAGAAAACATCCTGAAGGACGCTACCCTCTACCCCCCAAAGGTATGGTACATTATGCTCCCAATGGCGACACAATTTGTCATATATGCGGTGAAGCTCAACGTAAGTTGGGCAGTCATATAGCCCATCGTCATCATATATCTCAAAATGAATATCGTGATATGTTTGAGTTATATCATAATACAAGGTTATCAAATTATGAATATATTAATAATATGTCACAAATTAATAACAAATATAAAGATAAAGTTGTGAAAGAAAATCTAATTAAGTGCGGTGTAAATACAAGAATTAGCCACGAAAATGGTCTTTCTGGACGTAAATTTCAACATAAAGTTACGGAGAAGGTATTACGCCACGTCTAGCTATACAAACTTCAAAAATGACAGCTGTAATTGCATTTTTAGAATAATTCATCGTAAAATAAAAACACCTCTGAAATGGGCTTAAAATGGCCTTATACGGGGTGTTTTAAAATACAAAAAAAGCACCGATACTGCTAGTGCTTAATGTAATTAATAAAGCAAATTGACTCTGGTTCCCTTACTTTCTCTTCTCGTTCAGTGTTGCTAGTAACCGAAGACACTCAAGAACGTTTATAAGTATTAGCAAATGCTTTTCTTTAATTACATATTAAATATATCATATCGTATACTTGATGTCAATAGTTTTTTTTAAAAAAAATAAATAAATTGGTTGCGGAGATAGGATTTGAACCTATGACCTTCTGGTTATGAGCCAGATGAGATAACCACTTCTCTACTCCGCGATAAATAAGCGCGCCTCTCTCGAGCGAGACGCAGAAAACTAGGTCGCCGACATAAATGCCGCCGACTGCTCTTTACATCAGCCACCATGCAAAAGATAATTCTTTTTCCCTGAAACCAACCGAAAACCTACCTTACTCGGTCGGACTTTGCCTAACCCATAATGGAACTGTTAGACGTTCCAACTCCCCACTTATTAACGTACAAGTTTTGAACATAAACGGTTATTCCACATTTTTAAGTTCTTCCTTTGATAACTAAACGAACTCATAGCCCCTAGCACGATGCCCCGACCACATTACTACTTGTCGTACCAACTTCCAGTACCTATTTAAACAAGCCCCATTTGCAATTTAATGCAGCGTCGTTCACTTCCTTATCGCATCCTGTTTTACAGGGAGACCTTCTTCTCCACAAAGCTCTAGCAGTGCCCTCTACCTGACCTTTTGGCGGGCTATGATAATATATTAAGTGCTTTCTGATAATCGTAAATTGTAAAACCTAGTTGACAATCACAACGAACTAATAAAGGCAATAAATGACACATATCAGAGTCATCATCTATAATTACAAATTTACCTTTAAAATTATTATCATCAATCCATTTTTGTATTTCTAAACCACGTTGTTGATATAATCTAGGTGTCATACCAATTACCTTTATCTCTGGGTTAAATCCAGATTTTGTAATTAATGTTTGAAGTTGTTCTAATGTCATACCAATACGCCACGTACTAGAAACAACTATATCGTATGGCACTTTAGAATATAATTTATTAAGCCATCCTATAGCCTGTTTATTATTAAGCTCGTCACGTCCATATTTGTGAATATTATATGACCAAGAACCATCTTTATCTTTTTCCCAGTATATTGTTTCAACAACACCATCAAAATCTAAAAATACTATAGGTTTCATTCTATCATACAACACCTTTCATTTTTAAATGGCTGCC